>JAKALW010000063.1 GCA_021823945.1 Microcaldota archaeon | reverse complement strand
GACTGGTCGCGCTTTCGCACGATGGGCCTTTCTTACGATGCGCCCACTCGCTTTCGCTTCGGCTTTCGCCTCGCCACACATCATCAACTCCCTGGCTCTTGCTTCGAGAAGAACGATGCAACACTGGTATTCCCGCCTCGCTTCCCGCCTCTCGGCGAGTCGCTTCAGCAGTCGTATCCTTTCGCGCTGCATCAAATTGTAACCATTTAGTTTGAGGCTCTTTGGACTACCCTTTCGGGTTCCTTTTCAGCTTTCACTCGCGTTACTAATTCGCTATCGGTCTTGAGTTATATTTAGAGTTGGAGGTTAGTCCCCCCATCTTCACGCCCCATATTCGAGGAGCGCTACTCCGTTGACTTCACTCCACTGACATTTAACTACGGGGCTTTCACCCTCTATGGCGCGGCTTTCCAGCCGACCTCGAATCTGTCAATGGATATTCCGTCCCACATCTACAACACATTGCTGCGTTGCATTCGGTACGCTCTGTTCGGCTTTCAATCACCTTTACTCGCCGAATCACTATTGTTTTCTTTTCCTGCGGTTACTAGAATGTTTTAATTCTCCGCGTTTTCGGCCATCACTGGCCACGGGGATACCTACGGATCGAAGGCTGCCTGCGCCTACCCGTAGCATTTCGCTGCTTGCCGCGTCCCTCCGTTCCTACCCAAGCCAAGTCTTCCACTGGGCAGCTTTTACATAACATACATATCCTGCGTGCAAACCTGGTGTCTCTATTTCAAGACTTCTTTATTATCTCCAGAAGTTGCTCTATCTATATTCCACTCCCATGTCAGCCCTTCATCAGCCAAATACTCATGATATGCGTATTTGCATCGAGGCTTTCTGGTTCCAAAAATGAATTTCGGATGCCCCAACCATCCCTTCCTTCCCACGCCCTCCCTCACCGCGAAACGCGGTGGAAATCACTAAGGTGGAATTGTTGCATCGCACGAGGCCCATAAGGGTCCATGCTGATGTTTCGGCACGTAGCCTGAAAAGATGGTGCCTAGAATTTAGAATAAACTAATTTATAAAGCTATCATTTTACAGTTTTTAACCCAAAATTCCGCTGCCTGCGACGTGAAATCCAGCCAAAAAAACGACCGGTAACAAAATTCCGGGCGCTTTCAGGCCACCTTTTTTGGGCTTTTAAACGGCTTTCAAAAAGATTTGAAAAAAGGCGAGATTATTTTTGCCGCCGGGCAATGCCGCACAGCGCGCGTCCGTGTATTATAGTAACGCTATAATAGCGCCGCATTTCAGCAGCCAAGGAAGCCTTTTGCAAGCGTCTTCTCAAGGCTGTCCATGTTCATGTTCACGCCAAGGCCCATGATTCCCTCGACAGCGAGGCGCTCGCCGAATTCAGTGGCAGTCTGGTCCGGCGTTTCCTTTGTTTGCGCATTCTGTCCGTTTTCTGGCTTGGCGCCTTTGGCTTTCAGGCCAAGGTTGAATATGACAAGGCAGAAATTTTTGGCGGCCGCGTTCCCATTGCCGTCGAATTTGCTTTCGCCTTTCACCGCACTGGCATTACCGTTGTTCTTGCCTTTTGCAATGATTGTTTTTGTATTCGTGTCATTTGAGCTTGTTATCATTGTTAGTCACCTTAGTAGTGGTATAATTTTTACTTGTGTGGAACTATTTTACGGGACGGCATATATATATCCATCCACGAATGCATAATTTTAGCCATAGGCTCACCCATTTAAAAATCTCATGCGCGCACACTAATCACAACATTTAAATAGCAGGTCTGTTGTAATTTAGCTACAAACATGTAGCATTCATATTATCTAGAGGTGCGCGCGAATGACAAACACTCAAAATCAAAAACCAGGCGACGAGAAGACCGACGTCAACGGCATCCTCGCCAACAGGAAGATTGAGAACAAATTCACTACTGCGAGGGCGCAGGAGACATTTTTCAATAAAATCCAGTCCAAGCAAAGCTCGATAACACTTGACGAAATCGAGAGGTTTGAGGCTATCCTCGTAAAAACCAGGAATGAAGAGGAAATTTCCGATGCGGACAAGGAATTCGCCGCGAATATTCAGCCCAAATATACCGATTACGTTGTTGACACAAGGCGCTACCAGGAATACGCGTATCTCAAGGCCCTCAATGAGATGCAGGTTCCGCTTGACGAAACAGACGCGAAGCGCTTTGAAGAGCTTAATGCCATGTATGGGCAGCTTGAAAGCCAAGAAATCGACACCTCTTTCCCGTCAAAGGCGCACATCGGCGAATTCAAGGACTCTGAAATCGAGGAGATGAAAAAACTCTTCGCTGTCGGGCTCAAAAAACTCGGAGACGACGATGCCAAACGCCTTCACGAGCTCATGGACACATACCCTGCCGAGGCAAGGCAGATGTCAGAAACTGCAGAGATGAAAGACCTAATTTCCAAGATGGATTCGGGGAATGCCTTGACTGCCGACGAGGCGGGCCGTTTCGCTGACTTGTCAAAAATATATTCCAACGGACAGGCGCAGGAAAGCGAAGAACTTTCCAATGCCAAAGACCTTGCGGAGCTAAAAATGCTTATCGAGGCTGGGCCTGACGACCTTGACACTGAGCAGGGCGGCCGTTATCTTTACCTCAGCAATACTTATCCTGTAGAATCCAAGCAAATGACGCAGGACGCCGAGAAAACTGAATTTTTGGCAATGCTTGAGAACGGCACCGAGGGCCTGACAATCCCGGAGATGAACAGGCTTAACGAATTGATTGGAAACTACCCACAAGTCTACGAGGATTTCCTCAACAGCCAATACGAGCCCCAAGTCAATGTTACTGGCATCAATAATGGCACAACTGCAACTGATGAATCGTCTTCAACCGATATCATAGCAGTCAATAATACGGCTGCCCCAGAATACTCTGAAGACCAAATCAAGGACATGACGGAGTTTGCCGCGCTTTTGAAAAAAATGGAAGGGCCAGACGCGCTCAGCGAAGAGGAGATTGAAAGATTTGTCGCGCTCAGCTCAACATATGACGCGGACGAGGCAAGGAACTTCGCAGCGGAGCAGGAATCAGCCGCAGACTCAAGCGCATTCCTGTACTCTCTCTTGAATGACGATGAAACAACAGAGGCAAACCAGCCAGGCAATGACAATTCCAAAATCATGCCTGCCGGCGACGGGAAATCCGGGTTTGTGTCTGACGACACGCTCAACAAAATCGGCGTGACAAGCGACGATGTCAAGGCCGCAGAGGGCTATCCATGGAACGCCCTTGGCAATGAGCCCGAGGACATGACGCTCAAGCAATTCCTTGAAGAGAACATCGACTCGCAGGGCGTTGAAATAAACGGAATAAAATGCATCCCGCACAGCGACGGCGCGCTGTATTCCAAAGACTCAAACGGCAACTGGCAGTACAAGTTCACAAATCCGCTTAGCGAGGACGACCTGAAAATCCTCTCGCAGGTCCCGACAGACGCGGCATACAAGCCGTTCTTCAACAGGGTTGTCGAGCTTGCCAGGCAGAATAACGAGACTTCCGAAAGGCTTTTGATGGAAGGGGCTTCGAACAAGGGCTTCATATCCAACATGGAGGTCGGCCTTGACGGGAAAGTATTCATAATAACCAATGAGGACGGAGTGCAGCTTATCGCCGAGGAATATGGAACATCTGTCACGGGTAAGGCAATGTTCAGGCTCCTTGAAGACGACGGCGCAACGCCGTTCAAGGGCGAGGGAGAGAAGGGCATACTCTTCGTAGTGTCAAAGATTGGCGCCAAGGGCCTGGAGCTTGAAGGCTGCAATGAGAACGGCTTTAAAATCCCGACTCCTGACGGCAAGGGATTCGAGAGACTGCGCATAGAGGACTCGGAAACGGCTTCTGACGCGAAAATTAACGCTGGCGCGCTTGACAGCATGCCTGCGGCAATACTTGCGCAGGCAGAGAAAGAGCAGACTATAATCCACGCTGGCACCACCCCGGACCGCAAGGACAGGTACAAGGTGTTCCTGGCAGACGGCAGCGAGATATTCGCCGTGAAAGCAGGCGTGAATGTACAGGACCCGGCCCAGGTGGTGTTCAAGGAAATTAATGAGGACGGCACTCCCAAGCTTGACTCTGACAACAAGGAGAACCTGTTTGTAATAACTGGCGTGGCGGAATCATCGCCTTTGAAATCCTTGGCCGCAACCGCGCCATTCAACATGGCAAACGGGCTTAGGCATGATTTTGATGTGCCTGAAGAGCACAAGGGCCCCGACGAGGCAAATATGCTGGCTGGGGAAGAAGAGATATCCGACACAACCGGCCTTGACACGAAATCAGGCAAGCGCAGTTACATGCCGAAGTTCATGCAGAAATCCAAGGCTGCCAAGTGGGCAACAATCGGAGTTGTGGCGGCAGGCTTGACATTTGGCGCTTTGTTTGCGGCTGGCGCATTTAACGGCGGCAATCATTCTTCAAGTTCTGTAAAATCTGGAACCAAGGCCGACTCGTCATATGTCCAGCCTGGCAAGACCGACACCACGCACAAGTCCACAGTTCCGGGCGTGGTTCCGGGCTCTGGCGGCAAACAGGACACAACGCACAAGTCCACGGCGCCAGGCATAGTCCCAGGCAATGGCGGCACGCAGAACGGCGGCAAAAACAAGAACCCCGGCACTGGCGGCAATGTCACCGCACCAATTACTGTCCTGCCTGGCGGAAGGGCAATGGGCTCTGACACGCTCAAGTTCAACACTGACAGCACGTCAATTGCAAGGACAGCAAGGAGCCAGGGCTTGTGGGGCTTGTCCGCGCAGGGAGTCAGCTCGTATTTCGACAAATACAATGTTACTGACTCTACTGGCAAGGCAGTCACATTTGACTCGCTCAAGGCGTCAGGCAAGCACAACATTGTAATATACAATGTTGTCATGCACAACACTGCCGAGAATAACCTCGGCAAGCGCGGGAATGGCAAGTCCATTGAGCAATACGACCTCTGGAACACAAGCCAGCTCAAGGGCAAGCCGGACGTGGTGTTCTACGAATGGGACGTGAAGACTGCGCTTGAGAAAATGGGCTTCAAGACAGTGTCTGTCAAACCAGCGCAGCAAACGCGGGCTCCGGCCGGGCAGAACCAGACAAAGCAGCAGCCATCGTCGACCAACAATGGCACTGGCACCACGGTTTCAGGCACGAGCGCCGTCAAGAAAGACACATCGACAACAGTCTCCAAGGCAACTGCCAAGGATTCCTCGCAGGTCGCACGGGAGAAAATCAAGAACAAGATAGTCTCCGAGGTCGGCAAGGAAACCGAGTCACCGAAGGACACGTCGAAGACGGCCATTCCAAAGGACTTGTCCAAGACCGTCGCCCCGAAGGACACGTCAAAGACGGCCATTCCAAAGGACTTGTCCAAGACCGTCGCCCCGAAGGATTCGACTGACAGGCTGAACCCGGTAGACGCTGCTAAGTTCAAGGGAGACAAGAGCGCAGTTGATTCGCTCTTGAAGGCTATTTTCCTTGACGACACCGACAAGGTGAAGCAGTCCCCGCTCGACACGCTGAAGCTTAAATCGTCTGGCGACTCTGCGGCAGTGAAGAACAAGATGGGCATCTCGTCTTCGGTGAAGAGGAACATCCAGTCCTACTCCCCGCTTGCTGAAAATCCGGCAAAGGCTTCGCTTGCAGCGTACGCTGCTTTGGGCCTCACATCTGTGGTTGTCGCAGAGCGCGAGAAAAAACGCAGGAAAAAGGGCGACAGGCGCGAATGAGCCCCTCCCAATTTCTTTTTTGTTTTCCACCTGTAATTTGGATAATTGATTGCATGCCGGGCAAAATTTAGCAAAATTGTCCTATCTAGCCGCTTCTTTTATCCTCCCATTTAACCAGTTTCAACTTCATTTTCCACGCGGAAAAAAGGGCAATTCAGCAGGCATCCAGGCAATATCTACGCCTGAAAAAAAGTATTTACTTTTTTCGATTGTCCAAAGCCTTATATTCCCTAACCCGAATAATACTCTATGGGAATCTTAGTTTTTTTGCTTAGCCAGTGCGCGCAAAAAGCGCCCATATCGTGTTTCAAGGTGAGCGTATGCCATCAAGGATAGAAATCGGCTTCCTTCCGGAAAGCGCGGACGCTCGCGGCAGGGGCGCTGCAAAACGCATCAAATCCGACCTTGGCATACCCGCCGACAGCGTGCGCACAATTGACGTTTACACGTTCAGTTCCGACTTCCCGAGGGGAACGCTTGATAAAATCGCCCGCGAGGCGCTCCTCGACCCTATAGTCCAGGCAAGTTCAATTTCAGTCCCAGGCGCTCTCGCGCCCCTTGCATTGTCTGAAACATACAAAGCTGGCAGGTTCGCATGGGCAATCGAGGTTGGCTTCCTGCCTGGCGTCACTGACAACGTAGGCAACACTGCCCGCGAGGCAGCGTCAGACCTGCTCGGCATTTCGAATTTCTCTGCGCACCACTCGGTCCAATACCTCATTTACGGCGCAATAACAGAAGAGGCCGCGAAAAAAATCGCCGAAAGCTACCTCGCAAACGGGCTGGTTGAAAGCTATTCAATCAAGCCGTACGACGCTTTCGTATCCGGCAGGGGATTCGAGCCGCACGCCCCATTGGTGAAAATCGCGCACTCCCCGCAGGTCGGCGAGTTCAATATTTTCAGGGGCGCGGATGCGCTGCTTGCAGACTCGGTTAAGATGGTCCTCGCGCTTTCAAAGCCTGAAATCCTTGCAATAAAAAAATACTTCTCAGACCAGGCAGTGCAGAAATCCCGCGCAGACGCGGGGCTTGGCAGGAACCCGTCAGACGTTGAAATTGAGATGCTCGCCCAGACATGGTCGGAGCATTGCAAGCACAAGATATTCAACGCGGAGATTATCTACCGGGACGCGGGCGGGGCTGTCCGTCTAATAGACGGACTGTTCAAAAACTTCATCCGGGCGACGACGGAG
>JAKALW010000062.1 GCA_021823945.1 Microcaldota archaeon | reverse complement strand
CATGAAAAACAATCGTTATTCATGGCCCAATCAGTGAGAAAAGGAATCATGCCAGCAAGGATGTTTTAAGCAAGGAGATTCTTTTTCAAGAGCACGTAAGGCGCCACGAACTTGCAAAACGCCCTGTCCGGCGTGTCCACAAGGAGTATGGTCCTTTTCGAGAACTTGACTTTGAACCCGAGCCTGAGGAAAAGGACCTCGTCCTTAGCTTCCAGGCCGGAAAAGCCGAACGCGACAGCGCCCTCAGACATGTTCGCCAACGGGTATGCGCAGGAATCGAAAAGCCCTGCTATGTAATTAGCGCTGTAGTCGTTTTTCGACTTGAACCTCTCAAGCCTCTGGTCATAAAGCCTTTTGAAAAACGACATGTAGGCCGAATGCTCGATCCACGCGCGCCTGGAATCGCGGAATATCGACTCGGCAGGGACAATCTTGGCCTCGGCAATTGCATTGCAAAAAGCGTCAAGGAGCGCCCCGTCGCCATACACGCCAAACCCAGTGTTGGCGGAAGAGCCAGTGCATAGGCCGAGTATATAAGAAATCTTTGGAGTGAGCGAGTATTTCATGGCAATAGATGCTGCACGCACGCCTTTAATGCTTAGTGAGGCTTTGGCAACGCAGGGCAACTAATTTTGAAGCCAGCCCATGAGAAAAAGGAAATTACTATTAAGTATAAAGAGAGCTTGAAACGCTTTTTGAAAAGGCTTGAAGCCATGTTTTAACTGTTTGAAAAAGCTCCCGCTAATTAGTAAAAAGTACGCTTAGGCTTTGGGAACATCAGGTATGAATATGCATTCGAGAAATAAAACTAAGTAATTGCCTCGCTCTTTCCTTGTCACTTTCGTCCAAGCTGGCTCGAAGCCAACTGTTGAATTTTGGAATTTATAGTCCCGAACTATTCGCATTTCCAGCCTTCGAGGGCCTTCATATCAAATAAATTTAGGAGGTGATCTATCCGCAGGTTCCCCTACGGATACCTTGTTACGACTTAGCCCCCCTCGCAAAGATTTAGTTTGAATCCACCAAGAAGCGGAGCCTCACTAAAACCCTGTTTGGGTGACTTGACGGGCGGTGTGTGCAAGGAGCGGGGACGTATTCACCGCTCGATGTTGACAAGCGATTACTAGGGATTCCAGTTTCATGAGGGCGAGTTTCAGCCCTCAATCCAAATCTAGACAAGGTTTGTGAGATTAGCTTCCCCTTTCGGAGTCGCAACCCATTGTCCTTGCCATTGTAAGCCACGTGTAGCCCGGGAGATTCAGGCCATACTGACCTACCGTCGCCCTCTCCTTCCTCCTGTTTAACACAGGCAGTCTGTACAGAGTGCCTCTCCCCCGGAGGGGAAAGTAGCAACAGTACATGAGGGTCTCGCTCGTTACCGGACTTAACCGGACACTTCACAGCACGAGCTGACGATGGCCATGCAGCACCTCTCGGCTTGTTAGGCAAGATCTTTAGTCTGACCTTCATTCTGCCGTCGCTCCCGGTAATATTCCCGGCGTTGTATCCAATTGAACCGCAGCATCCACCCCTTGTGGTGCTCCCCCGCCAATTCCTTTAAGTTTCAACCTTGCGGCCGTACTCCCCAGGTGGCAGACTTAACACCTACGCTACAGCACTGCGGCAACTCGAGGTTACCGCAACACCACAGTCTGCATGATTTACTGCTAGGGCTACTCGGGTATCTAATCCGATTCGTTCTCCTAGCCTTCGTCCCTCACCGTCAGACGTGTTTTGGTCAGGCGCCTTCGCCACTGGAAGTCCTTATAGGATTACAGTATTTTACCACTACCCCATAAGTACTCCTGACCTCCCCCACTCTCAAGTCCAGCAGTATCTTCTGCACGCCTTGAAGTTAAGCCTCAAGATTTCACAGAAGACTTAAAGGACCGGCTACGGACTCTTTAGACCCAATATTCGTGGATACCACTTGTGCTGCCAGTATTACCGCGGCGGCTGGCACTGGTCTTACCCAGCACTTATTCGCCAAGCTATTTGGACTTGGCAAAAGACGAGAGACTATGTCTCAACGCCACTCAGAGTTCCCCTATCACGCTTGCGCGCATTGTAAAGGTTTCGCGCCTGCTGCATCCCGTAGGACTAGGACCCTTGTCTCAGTGTCCTTCTCGGGGCTCCAACTCCCATTGCCCCTACTGATTATCGGCTTGGTGGGCCATTACCCCACCAACTACCTAATCAGGCGCAGTCTCATCCTAAGGCTCGCTCCGCTGCAATTTGCGGCGACTTTAAGCAATCAAGCATTCCAGCACAGATTGCCTATCCCGGTTTATCCACAGTTTCCCGTGGGTATCCGAGTCCTTAGGGCAGATTAACTACGTGTTACTGAGCCGTACGCCGTCCACCCAGGCGGGTGAACAGACTTGCATGGCTTAATCGTACTCTGATAGCAGTACCCTCCAGCAGGATCAACTGGAGTTATTCGAATTCAATTCTTTATCGACCGAAAGTCATCTTAAATTTTTGGAATTAGCGGTTCAAAGCATTTGGTTTCAATTTCCCAATCCATTCCCAACGGGCAAGCCCGTCGGAAAAGTCCCGCAAAGCAGTTTCCCGCTTTGCGGACGCATGAACACATCTAATGTTCCCAAAGCCTAAGTCGAGCATGAAATTGGTTCGTGCTCCGAACCGGTGAGACAGCCAAGAAGGCATTTAAGCCAAATTGAATGTCCTTACTCCAGTGTGCGCGGAAACTCGTTTCCGTGCATTGCAGTAAAAAAACGGTGCCTACTATTATACTCGTAGTATTTATAAAGCTTCCGTAGCACACGCCGTTCCACGACGGAAAATGCGGAGCCTGGAAAACGGGAAACGCCGCCCCGCAAATAGAGGGAAAAAAGGGAAACTGCCTGCTTGGAAAATTATAGGGGCAGACGGGGAATCAAAGGCCCCACTGATACTGCAGCTTCAATTCCGCGTTGGGCTTGCCGACGCCATTGATTTTCTCGAACGTGCCCAGAACCGAGATTTTTGATGTTTCTCCCGTCCTGTAGTCGACCTGGGTCTGGAACTGGTATGATTCCGGGCCTCTTCCATTGACAATGGACATGTGCCACATGCGCAAGGCAAGGTCTACGCTCTGGTTCAGGGACTGGGCAAAGCTCACCCCCTGCGCCCTCAGGTCGTCCATGCCGGAGATGTTAAGCATGATGCTCGAGTTCTCGCCCGCATACATGAGGTCAAGCTTGTAAAGCCTGGAATCCCCGCTCATCGTGAATGTGCCGCCAAACGCGCTAAGGCCGCCTGTGCGCACGCCCGCTGAAAGCTTCCCGTATTGCGTTGCGTCAGTCTGGTACAATGCGCCCTGGAATGCCAAATCATTGTCAGCGAATTTAAGTGCGTAGAAGTTTTTCAGGTCGTTTGGAGTCCTCATGCCCAAAAGCTGGTTCCTGTTGGCAGTGACGCCGCCGACAAGCGACACACGCTCGCCGAGGGTCAGCGAAGGCATTATGACGTCGGAGCCGTCATGCATGCGCATGGAAGTGAGCCCGGCAGAGAAACCCTTGGTGTTGAAGACCGCGCCGTGCATTGAGCTAAACCCGCGGCTCAAGTCATTTTGCGGGTCCCATACCACGAAGTCCGACAAATTGTTCCAGACTGACTGGAGCGCCTCCGCCTTCTCCCTGTCGCCCAAGATGGGCTTGTCAAACCTTTTCATGTCATTGGCTAGGTTGTTGCGAATTGAAGTGATTGTCCTGTCGTCCACTGTGTTCTGGTTGGACTGCTGGAAAGACGAGAACACGGTCAGCGCCGAAGTCTTGTTTTTCGCTGTAAACGATGTGCCGTAGAGGGCCGAAGCATCCGCCGTCTTCAGTATGGAGCCTGAGCCTGTCACGTCATAATCGAAAGCCTTGAATACTGCACCCACATTGGCAACAGCCTGTTTGAGCTGCATCTTCCCGTCTGGAGTTTTTTCATATGAGAAATAACCGCCCGCGCTCACCGAGCTGTTGTAGAACGAGCCGCCAAACGCGCTTGCAGTGCCGCCGGAATTGCTGCCGCCAAACAGGCTCGCTTTGTACTTGTCGAGCACCAAAAGCTCGAGTTCTGCGCCGCGTATGAGAGGTTCGCCTTCGTACGAAGGCTTCCAGCCTCTCCTGAAATTGTAGTTTTGGGACGATCCGCCCATGAGTACCCTGTCGAAAGCCTCCTTTTCATTGTATGCGAAATAGCCGGCCGTGACCACTGTGCTCTCGCCGAATTTTTTCGAAACCGCGCTGACGCGGTTGCCTGTCAGGGTCGAGGCAGTCACTGTGGCGGTTTCTATGCCAGGAACATAAAGCCCGAAATAAAACGCCGTCCTGTTGTCCTTCGGGTTCGAAGAGGGATTGGATTGCAGGTCCTGCTGGAGCCTTTCGATTCCCGCGCCCGGCATCCTCACGACATTAGAACCCGCAAAGCTGCTTGAAGCCTCCACAAGCGTGTGGTTAAGGCCGTCGTCGATATTGGACTTGGCAATCTTGTCAAAAGCCGCCTGCTGGTCCTTGTCAAGCGCGACTTTCACCCAGGAGCCGGTTGATTTCTCCTTTACCCAGATATCATAAGTGGAGAGTTTGGAGGATGTTTCACTGGACAAGTCGCCGGAGGTGTTGTTAGTGGTCGAGCCAAGGACCATGACATTGGCGTCTTTCCCGACAAGGAGGTTAATGTCTGAATTGGACGAGAAAAGGCTGGAATACGAGCTTTCAGACCCAGTTTGGCTCACGTTCGCTGCGTCCTTGACAATCTGCTTGTTGCTAGTCTCGCTCGAAACGCTCCTGTAAAATGCGTCGCCGACAACCTGACCCCAATAGTTCATCTTCGTCCCCTGCAATTGCATTTCCTTGTAGGAATTTTCCGAGGTCAGTATGTCGTTGTTTTGTTCGTTTGTGGAATAGGTGCTTGTAGGGAGGCTTCTCACATATCCAGAAGTGGAAGAGCCGCTGCCAGGTTGAAGAAGGCTGAATCCAAGCCCGCCTTGCAGGGGTTGGGTATAGGAGCCTGCCAAGCCGCTTTGAATACTGGCGCCAATCACATTGGGCGAAACTCCCTGTATCTGGCGATTTATGTAGAAATCATTGAGCTGGTGCAAAATGTCGTTGGCGCTCATCCTGTACCCAAGGTTTTCAGGCGAGAAAGAGTTCGAGGGCATTAAAGGAGCGGATGGCGGCCTCAAAAAGTTCAGGAGATTTGACCTGGAAGCGTCAAGCCCCAAGCGCATTGTATAAGAGCCCTGTGAATTCTCATTGCCCGAAAACTGCTGGTTGAACTGGATTGCGCCCTGGCTGAGCCACATGCCAGTCTGCGTGGGGTTGAAAAACGGGAGATATTGGTACCTTGGGACAATCTGGTCGATAGGGGTATTGGTGACTATTGACCTTTGCTGAGTGCTGACATGCGTGGCTACGATGTTGGTGCCTAGGTCGCCTGCGAAATTGGCGCTTTTAATGTCGGAATAGAACCCGGAGCTGCTGGTGTAAGACTGCCAGCCGCCCATATGGATGAAAAGCATGTTTTGCTTTGAGAGCATGTCGGTTATCAATGGCAGCGACTGCTGGGGTCCCGCAAGGGAAACTATTTTGTCGAGTGCATCATAATTCAGCGCCGCAATATACGAACTTTTGGGTTCCATCAATGCCATGCTCCCGACTATGGACTTGACGTCGGCTGGCGACATTGCGGAAAAGTGCGGGGAATTGAAAAGCTGGTGCAGTCCATAAAGCGCGAATATGTCGAAATTAGCCACAGACCTTTGAGCCAGCGTATTCAAATTGAGCGATGATGTGGCAAGGTCGTTTGTCTGGGCGAAAACAGTCCTGGAATCTATTGTTGCAGCCACGTCCCCGGAGAACTTGTCGGAGAAATAAACAGAGCGCACTGAATTAGTGAAGGTTGGGTCGGAGCACTTGTCGAATACTGTCTGGAAATAATAATCACGCAGGCTCATACCAGCCGGCTTTTCCGAGCCCGACAGCGCCGCGAGGCCCTCGCCGTTCTGCCCGTAATATCTCGAAAGCACGAATTCCATCATTGGACTGGAGGTAATGGTGCTTCTCATGGCATTGAGATTCTGCGATATGGTCGACTGGTCCATAGTCGAAGATATCTGTGACTGGAAGCCGCCTATCTGCCCGACCAGCTTGTCAATCAATGACTGGTCAATTTTTTGCGCGCTGTTCAGGGTTGCCAAAGCGGCGTCTATTCCGCCCAACAGCCTTGAATTGCCCGCCTGGGACACGGATACCTGGTCCCTGAAGCCGTTGAGCCCCGCAAGTATGTCGCTTTTGAATTGCGCATCTGAAACCTTGCCATTTTGCAACAGCGCAAATTCCGCCTGGGACAGGGAAACAAGCCCGGTTACCAGCGCGGAAAGCCGCGTGCCGCCAATCAGCATGGACTTGACATTCGTGTCGAATTCAGATAGGTTCACGTATGCTTTTGCAAGGGAATTGATGTTGTTGTAGACATTGGTGCTCATGTCGCCCGTGCCCGAGAATATAGACTGGATAGGAGCGAACAGGGCGTCATTTCCAATCATTGTTTTCATGTTGTTAAGCAGTTCTGACTCATACGCCGCCTGTGTTTCGCCAAGCTGGGTCTTCGCATTTATATAGCTGTGCAGCTGGGTGGACAGCTGGTCGCGAAGTGAGACCAGTTCGTTAATATTCGCGTAGCTTGGGGTGAGAAGGTTGTAAGACATGCGCAGGATTTGCTGTTGGGCGTCTGAAGCCGCCTTTTGCTGGTTCAACAGTTCGTTCGTGGTAAGCGAAACAGCCAGCACTGCAGTCTTGGTCTTATCGGTCAGGTTGTCTGTTTTTGGCACATTGTCCGAGAAGGGCGCCTGGACTATTTTGATGCCTTCCAGCCCATCAAGCTGTTTAGCATTTGCATCTGAAAGGTATTTCAGGAGGGCGGCAAAAGCGT
>JAKALW010000061.1 GCA_021823945.1 Microcaldota archaeon | reverse complement strand
GCGGCAGCGCCGCTGCTGAAGAACATATTACTTGTTTTAAAAATAAGGTGGTGCGCGCTGTATCCCCACCCTAAAGGGCGGAGTATTAGCGCGCTCCTATGTTAAAGAAGAATAAGGCATTAACTCAAAAAAGCACAGCCAGCGAGAGGCATGGGCTAAAATAATTGCCTGAATAAAGGCGCCAGCCAAAGAGAAGCGGCGAAAAAAGAACGAATTGCGGGAATAAATCGCTGGAATTGCAGCCAAGCCGCCTACTTTGCATTGTCGAAAATCCTTTGCCTGAATTCCGCAGACGCGTTGCGGTTGAACGCGCTGATTATGGCGTTTATCCGCTCCATCCTGTCCGCGTCCTGATTGAACCCTTCTTTCCTATAGCCTGCGGCCCTTATATCAAACTGGCTTTCAGGGTCTGGATTTGGGTTTTGCAGAGTTGCAATCCATTCGGGGTTCCTAAGCAATGTTTCCACAATCATGTCAACTGTTGGCGGGTGCTTGAAAAAGCAGTCCAGGCTGGAAAGGGTCTTTTTCATTTCAAGAATCACCAGGATGTCCTTTTTCGAGAACCCGTAATCATAAGATGCGTCAATTGCGTCTTTCAGGTCGCCGTAATCAAGGCCCGCAAGCTTGCCCTGGGAAACAAGCTCCGTCTTGACCGAATCAAGGAGCTGCTCTTTTTGCGCAGAGGTTTTGAGATGGCCGCGAATGCCAATCACAGCGGCGCTGCCTACAACCGCGGTTATGCCAAGGCCGTAGAAGATTTTCTTCGCTTTTTGGAACCTGGGCTTTTGCACTGCCGCGCCATAGTCAAGATTCCTTGTGTTTGGTTTCATGAGATTCATTAGTATCACCGAGCACTGCCACTAAGGCAGGTTTTTTGATAACGCCATTAAAGTGTAATTTTATGGCAATGTGTGTTTATATACCTAACGCTTGATCATAACCCCGGCATGGCATGAAAATATCAAAAATGACCTTGGCTGCCCTCGAATATCGCCCTGCCAATCCTGACAATGTCGGCGCCGCATCCAAGGGCAATTTTGTAATCGGAAGTCATGCCGGCAGAGATTAGGAATTTCCGATTGAATTTTTTCTCCGCGTCATTCCTGATTGAGTCCAAGAGCATGAAAGCCTCCTTTGATTTTTCAGCGTTGGGAGTTTCAGGGCCCATTCCCATGAAACCCACGATGTCAAGGCATTTTGAAATTGCATAAGAGCATGCTGGCAGTGCATCCTGTGGCTTGAAACCATGCTTTGATTCCTCGCCGCTGATATTCACCTGTATGAAACATTTTGGCTTTTTGAAATCTGGCCCGGTTGCGTTGGCAATTCTCATGGCATGAACACTACTGCCTTTTTCCCTTGCTGCAAGTTTTTCCTGGCATTCTGCTATCTTATCAATTAATTTCATGGAATCTATTGAATGTATATAATCAAAATGGGAAACCGCGTCGCACGCCTTGTTGGATTGGAGCGTGCCAATGAAATGCCAAGTGATTTTTCTGGCTGGAATGGGAGTGTTTTTCATGCCAACTGCAGCGGCTTTCGCGGTTTTCATGCCGTTGCTTAAAACCTTTTCAACTTCATGGATTTTTGGGAGAGCGTCCTGCATCCTGTTCTCGCCAAAGTCAGATATGCCAGCCGAATATGCCTCCAATATCTCGGCAGGGGAGCGGTTTTTCGACACTGCCACAAGAAGAACCGGCTTTTTGCCAGCGGAAAGCGCCAAAATGCCTTCCTTCAACCTGGATATATTATCACGCAATTCCATGAAAACCTGCCCGGGGCGCGAGTGTTTATCCGACCATCAACGTTTAAATATATGCTTGGGGGAAATAATCTGGCTATTTAACTGAGTATTTCGCTTAAGTACTATATGTTAATTAGGTTAAGCCAGTTAATGGAAAAAACAAGGCATAGTTATAGGCAGCGCTAAAGCGCCGCGAGTTTAGGTGATACGAATGGTTACAGTTTACGACGTCAAACCGACTGCACTGATTGCAAAGACTTCCGCAAAGCTCAAGGACATGGGCATGGAAAAGCCGCCCTACATCGACTTTGTGAAGACTGGCGCAGGAAAGCGCAAGAAACCTCAGAGCACGGATTTCTTTTATGACAGGTGCGCCTCGCTTTTGAGGCAGGCGTACGTCAACGAGACAGTGGGCGTCAACTCGCTCAAGACCCACTACGGCGGCAGGAAGAAGAGGGGCGTGAAGCCCGAGAAGCACGCCGACGCCGCTGGCGGGATAATCAGGCGCAGTTTCATGGCACTTGAGAAAATAGGCCTCATAGAGAAGAAAAAGGTAGGCAGGGGCATAACAGGCAAGGGCAAGAAGCTCCTTGACTCTGTCGCGAAGGAGATAAAGTCTGCGGAAAAGGCATCGTCCTGAACAAATATACTACTGGGGACCTAAAATGCTGGAAACAGAAGGCGCGCAGGAAGACGGCGTCGCGGAAAGGAAGCTTCGCGACAGGTACGCGAGGATGCAGCAGCAGTCTGCCATGGAAGAGCAGAAAAAGGCAGTGCTGAGGAACTATCTGACGCCTGAAGCGTATGAGAGGGTAATGAACGTCCGCATAGCAAACAGCGAGGTCTATGACCAGCTTGTCAGCTCGATTGCGTATCTGGTGCAGTCCGGGCGCATGCAGGGCGCGAAAATCACCGAAGAGCAGATAATCAAGCTGCTTTCCAAAATGACGGCAAAGCGGGAAACAAGCATCGAGTTCAAGCACAAATGACGTTCACGGGAAGAATTATATTCGGGAAAATGAAGTTCAAGGAAGAAGGAAGTTCAACAAGAATGATGTCCTAGAAAATAGTGTTCAAGTAGAATGACATTCAAAAAAATAATGTTCAAGGAAGAATTATACTCGAGAAATGATGTTCAAGAAGAATAGCGTTCAAGAAAATCATGTTCAAGGAAGAATCGCGTTCAAGGGGACATTTGGGAAATATTCCCATCCTATGAATCCAATGAAATTTTATTGAGGGTGTTGCAATGGGCAGGACAAAATCATCGTACAAGAAAGCTCGCCTCGGGAAGGCATTGAAGCAGAACAGGCGCCTTCCGCTGTTCGCGGCGGCAAAGACCAACAGGCGCGTCACGCAGAACCTCAAGCGCAGGAACTGGAAGACCCAGAAACTCGCTTTTGCGAACAAGGAATAATCAACAAAGCGTAATGGAGTGAATTATCATGGCAACAGACAAGCTTGAGCGCATTTACACTGTGAACCTCACAGGCGCATACGGATTTCCAAGGACAAAGCGCGCCATCAAGGCGGTCGAGATACTCAGGGCATACATACAGAGGCATATGAAGGCGAGGGAAGGCAGGGTAGTGCTTTCAAACGCCGCAAACGCCTTTGTCTGGGCAAGGAGCATCCAGAAGCCCCCGCGCAGGATAAAGGTCAAGGCAGTAAAGGAGAACGGCAATGTCACAGTCACGCTAATGGACGAGAAGGCTGCAAAGCCGAAGTTCGCGCTCAAGAAGAGGGCGACAGCCGCGGAGAGGAAGCCGAAGAAGGCCGCCGCGGGCGCAAAGCCGGCCGAGAAGGCAGGCGCGAAGAAGGCCGAGAAGCCGGCGGCGCAGGCGGAGAAGAAGCCGGCTGAGGCAACTGCGCCCCCCGAGCCCGCCAAAAAGCCAGCGGCGCCAACGGCAAAGAAGTGATTTTTTTCTTTTTTCCTTTCCTTATTCTTTTTATACAAAGTAAAACTGCCAATATATAGGAGGATTTCCAAATGCCACTTGAACAAACTGCTTTTGACGGAAACCCCTACCTGGGCATTTTCTGCGCAACAAGCGAGAAACTGACCCTGGCACCCCACTCGTCCCACGATAAGTTCATGGCTGCCCTTGCGTGCCTTGGGACCAAGGTAATCAAGACAACAATCCTGGACTCCAACCTGCTCGGGCTGTTCTGCGCGATGAATTCCAAGGGAGCCG
Organism: Microcaldota archaeon; assembly: GCA_021823945.1. Taxonomy (GTDB): domain Archaea; phylum Micrarchaeota; class Micrarchaeia; order Anstonellales; family VGKX01; genus JAKALW01. The sequence continues at coordinate 3,003 of JAKALW010000061.1, read as the reverse complement.
TAGTTCCTTATGGCACTGGCGACCACGAGATTGCGGCATTGAAAGCCGAGGGCCTCAACGTGCTTGTGATAAGGGACGCGCACAACGCGATAGGCAACAACATCTGCGCGAACGACAATGGCGCGCTTGCAAACCCCGGATTCTCAGACCAGGACCTCAACAGGATAGCGGACTGCCTTGATGTCGAGGTAGTCACTGCGCGGGTCGGCGGGTTCGAGACAGTGGGCTCTGCTGTCATCGCCACAAACAAGGGCTTCCTCGCGCACCACGACGCCACAGAGGAGGACATGACCAACATCGCCGACATACTGAAGGTCAAAGGCGAGCTTGGCAGCCTCAACATGGGCTGCGGGTTTGTCAGGGTCTGCGCGCTTGCCACTACAAAAGGCGTTGTGGCAGGGGAAGTGTCAAGCGGCTTTGAGATGTCACGGCTCGCGTCCGGGCTCGACATTGTTTAAATATCAAGACAACAAGAATAATCAGTTAATTTTCATTGAGGTGTATTTGCATGAAATACTTTGTCGAAGGCGTTATGTTGGTATCAGGCAAGGAAAAGAAATTCCTGAAGGAAATAAGCGCGCAAAGCGAGAAGCTTGCAAAAGAGAAAGCATTATCTATGCTTGGCGCCAACCATAAGATATCAAGGACGAAAATCAAAGTAACACTTGTGGAAAAGGTGTGAGACGATGAGCGACGAGGATATGAACCGCCTTGTATACGAGGCGCAGCAACTCCGCGGCCAGGGCGAGCAACTGCAGGCGCAGCTTGACTCCATAGCCGATTCCGTGAACGAGGCGGCGTCCACAATAGACGCGCTCAAGGAGTTCAAGAAGAACCCCGAGATGGCCATGGTGCCGGTTGGCAGCGGCGTGTATGTCAAGGGCGGGAAGATAAAGGCCGCCACAGTCCTCATAGGCGTAGGCGCCAATGTCCTTGTTGAAAGGCCGCTGGACCAGGCCATTGCCACGCTTGAAAAGAGGATAGAGGCGAGCAGGAAGCTTTCCGAACAGATTGGCAAGGCGCTTGCGGACATAAACTCAAGGCTTGAAACAATAGACAACCAAGCGAAGAAGATGATTGAGGAAGAAGGGGCCTGAAGCCCATGTTCGGACTGTTAAAGAAGAAGATTTCCGAGTTTGTCAGCCATCTTGCCAAAAAGGAAGACAACAAGCCGCCGGAAAAAGAGCCTTCGAAGGAGGCAAGGGAAGAGCCGGAGAAAGAAATCGAAGCGCCGGCTGCCCCTATAATCCAAAAGCGGGTTGAGATTAAACCCCCAGCGCAAGCGTTGCCATCCAAGGTTCCTCATTCTAAGCCGATAATGCTGCATGAAGAGCCAAAACGGGAAGAGAAAAAGCCCGGGCAGCTGCGAGAGCCTGAAAAAAAGTTTCAGGAAAAGCCAGTTGAAAAAGAAAAGCCCCGTGCTTTGGAACCACGTCAAGCTGCCAAGGCCGCGCCTGAAAAGCGCGTTGAGAAAACGCCCGCTGCCCATGCCAGGGAAGAAGAAAAACAAGTGCAGCAAGCGCAGGAAAAGCCAGCCCAAAAACCGCAGGAAAAGCATGCCGCACAGCAAGCGCATGAAAAACTAGTTGAAACTCCTGTGGAAAGGCAGGTTGAGAAGCCTGTGCGCAAGCTCCCCATTGAGGTAAACCCCCCGCATCCGGCAGTGATTGAAAAGCCGGCGCAGGCGAAAAAAGAGCCTGAAACCTGGCAAGAGACCAAGGCAGAACCTCAAATTGCAATCCAAAAAAAGCAGGAGCGCAAGCCTGAGCCAATAAAGGAATATACAAAGGCGGTGCAAGCGCCTGTCCAGCCTGAATTAATCAGCGAAAAAGTTCATGTTCATCCAGTTCCAAAACAGGAAGCGAAAATACAGTCCGAGCAAAAGCCGGAGGCGAAACCCGAGCGCAAGCCGGAGCCAAAAACAATCGCACATCAAAAGCCAGTTTTCCACGAGGAAGCGATAACGCAGACCCGGCAACAGCAAGCGCCGCATGAAAAAGCGCAACTGCCGCAGGATAATGCTCATGGGCATGAAGCCGCAACAACCGAGCAGCCGAAAAAAGCTCCAAAAAAGGAGGAGACAGGGTTTGGAAGCGGCATCCAGGCTGAAACTGCTGACCTGTCACGGCTATCAAGGCAGGCTGGGGCATCGGACAGGACAATCAAGCCGAAAATGAATTTGGTATCCTCCATAACCTCGATTTTCTCGGACCAGGTGACGATAACTGAGACAGACGTTTCAGGGCTTTTGGACACGCTCGAGCTCGCCCTTTTGGAAGGCGATGTTGCATTCGACGTATCACGCGAGATAGTCCAGTCAATCCGGGGCAAGCTAGTGGGCTCCAAGGTGCCAAAAGGCAAGTTCTCCGACTCGATAAGGCAGGCCATCCGCTCGTCCCTGATAGAGGTCATGTCAAGCGCGGGCGAGTATGACCTGTTCGGGAAAGTCGAATCCACGAAGGCCAGGCCTTTCAAGATACTGTTTGTCGGGCCAAACGGCTCGGGCAAGACGACCACAATGGCGAAACTTGCAAATGCGTTCATGAAGGGAGGGAAAACCGTTGTTTTTGCGGCGTGCGACACATTCAGGGCCGCGGCGATAGAGCAGCTCGAGGTCCACGCTAGCCGCCTGGGCGTGAAGGTCATAAAAAACCAGTACGGCTCAGACCCGGCGTCGGTCGCGTACGACGCTGTCAAGCACGCCCAGTCAAACAACATAGACATCGTATTGATTGACAGCTCAGGCAGGCAGGACACCAACGCCAACCTGATAGCGGAACTCAAGAAAATGGAGCGCGTTGTCAGGCCCGACGCCAAAATTTACATTGGCGAGAGCCTGGCGGGCAACGCGGTCATATCGCAGGTCAGCGCGTTCAAGGAAGCCATCGGGATAGACGGCGTCATCCTCACAAAGCTCGACTGCGACCCGAAAGGCGGGAGCGCGATTTCAATCACCAAGGCTACCGGAGTGCCAATCATATTTGTGGGCACTGGGCAGAAATA
>JAKALW010000060.1 GCA_021823945.1 Microcaldota archaeon | reverse complement strand
ACACAAACGAGAGCGGCGTAGTCCAGGACGCCAAACGCATTGCGAAAAAATACGGCCTTGACTTTTGCGTGAAAGGCGGCAAGGGAAGGACCATAGTGGCAAGGGCGGACGGCTCGCATTTTGCCATGACGCCATACAAGGTCAGGGTAATTGACACCATAGGCGCCGGCGACGCATTTGCCGCGGGATTCATTGACTCTTTTTTGGAAGGCAGGAAAATCGAGGAATGCGCCCGCTTCGCGTCCGCGTGCTCGGCAGAGGAGATAATCCGCCCCGGCGCGCACTCGGGGCTTGACAAAAAGCTCATACTCAGGAAATACAGGCCTTACGGGCGGTAATTGCGCGCTTGGGAAATTGCGTCAAGACCGGCTTCAGGGAAAAGGGAAAAATTCAGTCGCTCTCGGCAAAAACAGGGCTTGCCCCTTCAGTGGCATTGCTGATTTTCTCAAGCCTTGCAATTCTTTTTACGTTTGGCGGATGGCTGGCATGCGCAAGTTCGCGGATTTTTTGCATCCATGCGTAATGTGTGATAAACCCGCCCGGCTGCAGCGCAAAGCCGGGGCTTTCAGGCTGGCCTGAGCATCCAGGCGCGAAAAACTGCCCCAACAGCTGGTTACTTGCTGCCAACCTGCCGAATTCAGCGAACACGCTGCTGTCAGGTCGCAACTCCCTTGCATCCGTTTTTTCAAAATACGAAATTATGCTTTTGGCGCCTGCGACTGTTGCGGAGAACTTGTCGGCGGAATATTCCAGCGAGCGGTTGAACGCGTTGAGTATCTGCTTCCTGAAAAAATATGCCAGCGTGTTAACCGCAACTCCTGCTATTGTAACTGCAAGCGGCAAGCCCGCGACAAGAATGCCTAGCGATGCGAGCCAGGTCCCCTTCTCAAGCAATATGTTCAATGACAGGCTCTTGATTGTGTGGGACTTCTTGAAGTGCCCAAGCTCGTGGGCTATTACAGCCTTGACTTCCTGCAGGGTGTATTTGCCGCTTGCGTATTCGTTCAAGAGCTCCAGGTCAAAGCACATTATGCTTTCCTTGTGGAAAGGGGAATCCAGGATGATTGCATGGCTGCCCAAAAAATAGCCAGTGCACACTTCGGGCTTTTTGCAGCCAGATACTGCTGAAACATCTTCGACAAGGAGGTTCAGGGCCGGCATTTGCCTGGAAGTGGCGCATTTCCAGTTTTCCAGGCTTGGAATTTTGCCCGCATATTTCCCAAGCGCAGGATGAACTTCAATTGCCGGGACCAGAATTGGCCTGCTATTTGGGGCCCAATCGCCGGGCACGCGGCCAAAAAACAAGGTTATTTCGCTTTTCAGCTTGTTTTCAAATACAGGATTGGCAGCGCCGCCCCTGGCCTGGTTGTTGCAGCCATTGCCCGTGAAGTGTAGAAACGTTTTTTGCGTAGGCGCCAAAGCCAATCTCTCTCCTGCATTTGATTGATGATTTTACAGATAAGCTTGCCCAGGCATGCTATATAAATGTTATGATAAGTGTAATTTTATGTAAATACGCCCGCATACAAGCCATTGCCGGCAAAATCAGGCCTGAAAAAAAATGTTCCCGGTTCAGACTTCCTCAAGCATCCCGTCCAAGGCAGGGTTGTCGGAATGCGGCTTCTTTTTGGAGGGATTCCCTGGTTGCTGGGATTGGCCGGCTGATTGCGAATATGGCTGGCTTCCCTGCCTGCCCTGTTCTTTGGGCTTCTTCTCCTCCTCGACCTCGTCAATCATGCCCGATAGCGCGGCAGGCGGCTTGTCTTCACCCTGGTAGTAAGGCCAGCCCTCTTTTTTCTTTGCCTCCTCCGCCTTCTCGTGCAGCTTATCCTCGACAAGTTTCCTCGACTCGTCGGGCGCGAGTATGCTTTCAATTTCGGAACCCTGGAGACCTTCCTCGCCCTTCTCAATCATGGACTCAAGCCCGAACTGGGGCTTCTCTTTTCGCGCAGTCGCAGCGCTTGGGGCGAACGGCTCCCCAGGCTCTTCCTTTTTCGCCTCAGGCGGGATTTCGCCAGTATACATGCGTATTTGCGAAGGCGACACTGGCCCAGGAACATCCCCGCCCTTCTCGTCTTGCGCCTGCGGCGTGACTGCGGGAGGCTCTGCGCGCGATTGCGCAGTTGAAATAGCGGGCGGAGTGGCAAACATGCCGACGCGCCCGCCGCCAGACCCTGGCGCATCCTTCGCCGTCTGCACGCCGCGCTCCGCAGCTATTTCAGAAGACGGTATTGGATGCAAAGTGTCAATGTCCTTTTCCTCGATTTCCGAGAACCCGAACTTGCCCTCTCCTGCCTGTTTGCCAGGCTGCTTCAGGGCAGCCCCGGTATCGGAAAACTTTTCTTTCATGGCTGCGAGCTTTGCCTCGCCGGAAGACCGTTCCTTGCCCGCGGAAACGCCAAAATCAACGCTCCAAACCTCTTTTTCAATGAACTGCGGGTGCGGCATTTTCCCTGGCGCGCGCGACTCCCACCACGCATAGACCTTCTGCTGCATGTGGGCTATCTGCTCGGCTGAAATGCCGGAGAAAAACTTGTTGGAGCTGAAAAATTCCGTGACTGGTATGAATGACGGGACATAATTTACCTTGAACATCCCGGAGCATGACTGCTCGTAAAGCCTGACAATGCCGCACTCCACCGCCTTTTGGAGGTACTCCAGGCTGTCATCCTCCTTTGCCGACGGAGAGTGCACGACAATGATGGAATTGTTGCACGTGGACATTGCGTTGAACGCCTTCGCCTTCAGGTCTTCGCCGTAAGCCGCGCTCCCCATTGCCACGTATTCAGCCTCGAACTTCTCCGACACCCATATGAAGCTGTGCATGAAGTCGAAATCCAGCCTTTGCGATTCGGGGAGCACGCTTTCTATGAGCTCGTCCCGGATGACCGGCATGCCCTCCTCGGAAATGCGGCGCGCCATGTGCGACTCGAAAAGGAGCAGGTGGACGTCCCCGCCGGCCCTGAACAGGTCGTTCAGGGTGAAAGGCGTCATGTGGTAGACTGAATGGTGCTGGGATACCAGGATGATTGCGAACTTTGTCTTGAGCTCCTTTTGCGCCGCAAGCATGCCGAGCGCGAGCCCGTAAGGGTCCTCGAAAACGGTCCGGACGTAGTCGAAGGGTATTCCCGAGAAATGCGTTGACACGTCCGGATAGAAATCCATGTCTGTGTCGTTGATGATGACCGCCTGCGCCTTCTTGCCGCGCAGGGCTTTGGCATAGGAATCGAGGCAGTCGCGCACCGCGTCCCTTTTCATGTCGGATTCCATATATACCACTTAATCCTTGCAAATGCTGTGCCGAACCTAGTTCCCGCCCTCTATGTATTCCCGGATTTTCTGGCCTGAGCCGATTTTCTCAAGCATGATTCGCGCGTTCTTGACATTGATGTCTGTGCCGCCAAGCCCGCCGAAAAACTGGCCCACAAGCCTCATGCCCGTGCGCGTCTGGGCGGTTTCAAGAAGGTCAAGGTAAAGAGAGCCGGACGAGCCCAGGGCAATGGACTTCTCGAACACTCCAGCATTCCTGTTCTCAAGCTCCTCGCCTATCTCGTACGGGAACGGCCTGTAGCACTTGAGCCGCAATACGCCAGACCTGATGCCCTGTTTCCTCTGGCGCTCGCATGCCTCGTGCGCATTGCCGTAGAACGCGCCCATGCAGACAAGGACGGACTGCGCGTCCGAGAGCATATAGCTCTCGTAAAGCCCGTTGCCGTAGCTTCTGCCGGCCAGGTCGTTCCACTGGAATTCCGCCTGGATTATGCGCTCTTTGGAAGCCGCGAGGGCGTTCTCCATCTGCACGAGCAACTTTTGGTATTCCTTTGGCAGGATGGTGCCGAAATTGAATTTTCGCGACTTGAACTCGATTTCTGTCCGGATTTTCGCGTCGGAAAGGTATTTCTCGAACACTTCCTTTTTCGGGACGTCGAGCTGGGTGACGGCGTGCGTGTGGTAGAACCCGTCTATGAAGACCATGACTGGAATTCTTGTGGACGCGGATATCTTGAAGGCCTGGGGCAGGGTGTCCACGAATTCCTGGATGCTTGCGCAGAAGAGCATTATCCAGCCGCAGCTTGAGACTGAAAGTGCCGCCTGATGGTCGCACAGGTAGGAATTGGGCACGAACGCCGACCTGTTAGCCACCACGAGAACAATGGGCAGGTGGTTTGCCGCGACTGACATCAGCTCCGGCAGGCAGCCGGGAAGGTGGTTGGAGTTGAGTATCCCAAGCGACCGCGCCCCAGACATTGAAGAGCCTTCAAGCCTCGAGAGCAGCGCTTTGGGATCGGAATGGAGAGAGCAGTTCTTTTCAAGCAGGTCGACAATGCCCCTGACAGGCTCCTCCTTTATGCCTGCCAGCAGGTGCGGCGAGCATTTCAGGATAGTCTCGGCTATGGCGTCAGCGGAATAATATGTCCTCAGGGCCATGTCATTTCACCGAGTTGTAGCACCACTGCATCGCCTTCTTGCAAGCTGCTGCCATTGATGGCGGGAAAATGTCGTCCGCGGCGCGGTAGAGGGATTCCTCCGGCGCGATTCCAGCGACCTTGGCAACCGCGCCAGATGCCACGACGCCTTCGGATTTTTTCGGGAGGAAAAGGTTCGACGCCTCCTGGGCGTCGACAGTGTAAATGTTCTTGGCCCCAGTCTCTATCTCATACCTGGTCTTTTTGGAATTCACAATGACTTTCCCTGCGGATTCGAGCCCTTCGAGAGTGGACGGGACGTCAAGGAGCATCGGGTCGAGGACTACTATGCAGTCGGGCCGCGTGATTTTATGGCTGCGCCTGATTGTGACATCGTCTATCCGCAGGTGGACGGTCTCAGTTCCGTCATTGACGTCAAGCCCGGCAAAGGTGAAGCAAGACGAAAACTTGCCCTCGTAAAATGCCGCGGAGGCAAGAATCCTGCCACATAGGAACGCCTCCTGGCCCAAGGCGCCGTGAATCCTGACTTCGAACATGGAAGGCTATTGTCCCTTTTATTATATATAAATATGGGCACGTGCAAAAAGGCAAAACCAGCGGGTTGATTGGCTTGCAAGGCGCATTGCATTGCTTTGCCTGGTGCATTGCCTGGTGCTTTGCCTGATGCCTGGCATGATAATTTTCCGCGTGCATTGCCAAGTGTGCAGGCGGGCCGGATTCTGCTCCCAAGAAAGGTTAATAAGCCGGAAAAAACAGAATGGTCGGCATGGTACTATCTGAAATCGACATCCTGAAAGCGATAAAATCCAGGCAGATTATATTTTCCCCGCGCCTGCGACCAGGCCAGGTCAATGGCGCAAGCGTAGACCTCACCCTCGGGGGTGGGTTCTGGAAATTCAAGGATAAATACGTCTGGGCAAAAGAGGTGGACCTGGCAAAAACCGGGTTTGCCGAGGCTACCTATAAGATAACCGCGCCAAGCATCACGCTTGGGCCGTCGGAAATGTGCCTTGGAATGACAGTGGAAAAAATCACGCTGTCGGCAGGAATAATGGGCACGCTTGAGGGAAGGAGCAGGTTCGCAAGGATGGGGCTTGCCGTGCACATCACGTCCGCGCTTGTCCAACCGGGCTCTTCAAACCACCAGGTCCTGGAAATAGTCAACATGGCGCCATTCCCGGTAACGATACACAAGGGCATGAGGATTTCGCAAGTCGTGTTTGAAAGGCTTGACACCCCGACCGCAAAGCCATATGCCAAATTCGGCAAGATAGCTACAAGGCAATAGAAAAAGAAACGCGCTTGGCTGTAGCGCAAAAGCCTTGCCGCGCCCAAGAGGGCGTTGAAAAAATAACCTGAGGCGGCATCAGCGCTTCGCAATTCTTGTCTTGAAATCCTTTAGCGAAAGATAGATGCTCTCATGGGTTTTCCTGTGTATCATGTCCGACATGTTGCGCAGGGGAATGAGCTTCTTGAGGATGTTGTATTTTTCAATGTCCGCCAGGGTTTCCCTGCCCGCGACAGTTTTCAGGGTATCTTTAGCGGTATTTGGCCTGCCAAGGAGTTTTGCCGGATTTTCGGCCAGGGTCTGGCCAATGGCAATCACCGCGCCGTGAAGCGTGTTTTCGTCAATAGAGTCGGCAATCAGCCTTTTTTCCATGCCCCCGCTCCCAAACTCGGATTTCAGGGTTTCAGCGACTATCAGGTTTTCCACGTAAGGCATGACATGGGTAAGGTAATCATTGCGCCTGGCGCCAAAATCTTCCTTTATTGCCTTGATTGTGTAGGGCTGGCCAAGCACTATGTCCTCAAAGGATGCCTTCTTGGAGCCTGCCACGGCAGTAGTCAGGTATTCCTTTATCTTACCGGGATGCATGCCGATGGGGGCGACAGCCTCAAATGCGGCGCCGCCTATGTTCTCGGGCTGGATGGTCAACCGGTGCGGCGTAGTGCCGTCGCCAGGGTTGTTTATCCTTTCGCTGTACCTGACCACGAGATTCTGGTGTGTGGAATTTGCCAACAGAAGCTCGCGGTAGGACGGGAAAATGTCCTCGAAATTGTGCTCTATGTGGCCGTAAGCCTTGGCTTTCTCTATGCTAGCAAGCTTGGCGGAGCCAAGCAGGGAAAGGTCATCTGCTATCCTGCCGTTGATTTCTATCAGTTCATACAGCATCTTGTTCGCCAGGTCATAGGCCGCTACAACCGAGTCCTTGTCAGGGAGGGATTTTGAATAGGGCATCCTGCCCTGCGAAATCAGGCAAATCGCAACCTGGAGTATCTTTTCCGGAGTCATGCACGCCTTCGCGTCCGACTCTATCATGATGCCCTGCTTGAAATTCGAATGCGCCTTGATGCGCTCTATTTCATCTATGAAAATCCGGGCGTGGATGGGCGAGACAGGAGCAAGGTCGTTTTCCACAACAGAAAGGAATTCTGCCTCAAGCTTGGAAGCCTTATTTTTCAAGGATGACTTGGCTGCCGCCTTGTTTTTGAGCATTTTCTCCCTCGCGTCCCTTGTCTGCTGCGAGAACTCGACAAGGCCGGATGCGTACTTGCGGAGGCTATCC
>JAKALW010000059.1 GCA_021823945.1 Microcaldota archaeon | reverse complement strand
TTGCATTATCGGGCTTTATGCCAGTCCTTTCTATGCCGGAAATGGCATGTTCCCTGTCCTTGCCGTTCAGGGCGGAGAATTTCTTTTCAAAAGCCAGCGCGCAAGCGAGCCTGAACTGCGCCATTTTTGCGGATTCGCGCATTTTCCTGGAAATCCTTTTCGCGCTTCGGGCTATGCCCAGGCTTGGCTGAGTGTCCCCTGCCATCTAGCCCACCACGCCTTTCCCTTCCATCTCAAGCTCAATCATCCGGTTGAACTCGACCGCATACTCAAGAGGCAACAATTTTGTAATAGGCTCAATGAATCCCCTGACAATAAGCGCAGTGGCATCGTCCTTTGAAATCCCCCTGCTTTGGAGGTAGAAAAGCTGTTCCTCTGAAATCCTGCCGGCAGTTGCCTCGTGCCCGACAACCACGTCTTTCTCCCTTATGTCAAGGTGCGGCTGGGTGGCTGAATGGGACTTTGAATCGAGCATGAGCGCGTCGCACCTGACAGACGCCTTTGCCCCCCTGCACCCGCGCGCAATGCTAAGCAGGCCCCTGTAATTTGCAAACCCGCCATCCTTGCATATGCTCTTTGAAATGACAGATGAAGTCGTGTCCGGCGCAAGGTGGATGACTTTAGCTCCATTGTCCTTGACCTGTCCCGCGCCTGCGAACGCCACGTTCATGTGCTCGGCGCGCGCGCCCCTTCCTGCAAGGACTGAGCACGGGTAGAGCATTGTCACCCCTGAGCCGAGCGTGCCGCCCACCCATTCCATGAGCGCGTTTTCCTCGACAATCGCCCTTTTTGTATTGAGGTTGTACACGTTTTTCGACCAGTTCTGGATTGACGTATACCTGACTTTCGAGCCGCGCTTTGCGAATATCTCCACAACAGCGGAATGGACTGACGCCTTTGCGTAAAGCGGGGCAGAGCATCCTTCAATGTACTGGACTTGCGACCCCGGCTCTGCAATGATTAGCGTGTGCTCGTACTGCCCGAAGGCGGGATGGTTCATGAGAAAATAAATCTGCAATGGCATTGACACCTTGACGCCTGCCGGGACATAGACAAAGGAGCCACCCGACCAGAGCGCGCCATGCAAAGCCGCGAACTTGTTGTCATTTGCAGGCACGCAGCGCGTCATGAAATATTTCTTCACAAGTTCCGGATATTCCTGGACAGCGCTGTCAGTGTCCGTGTAAATCACTCCCTGCTCTTCCAGGTTCTTCTTTATGCCCTTGTACACCACTTCGGACTCGTACATTGCGCCGGCGCCCGCGAGGAAGTTCCTTTCCGCCTCGGGTATCCCAAGCTTGTCAAAAGTGTTCTTTATGTAGCCCGGGAGCTCTTTCCAGTCGCTTGTCCTCTCGCCCTCTGCCTTGACGAAATGGACAATGTTTTCCAGGTCCAACTCTGAGAGGTCCGGACCCCAGGAAGGCATTGGCTTTGAATTGTAAACCTTCAGGGACGCCAGGCGCTTTGCAAGCATCCATTCCGGCTCGTTCTTGTGCGCCGATATCTCCTTTACTATGTTCTCGTCTATGCCTTTCCTTGTCTCAAAGGCGAACCTGACGGGGTTCCTGATGGAGTATTTCCCTGTGTCGGCCACAGCCGAGTCATTCTTGAGCCTTATTCCCATGATCATCATGCCCGAAAATCAATATCAAATGCTTTTCCAATTTGCTCCAGCCTCAGCAGTATTTGGAATATCCGCCTTCCTCTATCTCTTCGGCAAGCTTGGCCCCGCCGCTTTTCACGATCTTCCCATTCACCAAAATATGCACAAAGTCCGGCTTGAGGTATTTGAGTATCCTGTTGTAATGTGTTATCACGAGCACGCCCATGTGCGGGCCTTTTGACCTGTTTATCCCCTGCGCCACGACTTTCAGGGCGTCGACGTCAAGCCCGGAATCGGTCTCGTCAAGAATCGCGTATTTGGGCCTGAAAAGCCCGAGCTGGAGTATCTCCGCGCGCTTTTTCTCGCCGCCAGAGAACCCCTCGTTCACGTACCTTGACGCGAATGACTTGTCCATGCCCATTTTCTCCATTTCCGCGTCCAAAAGTTTTGAGAATTCCAAGGCACCAAGCGGCTTTTCCCTGCCAGTCATTGCCGCGTGCGCCACGCGAAGGAAGCTTGAGAAACTGACTCCGCCAATCTCGGCGGGGCTTTGCATTGACAGGAAAACGCCCATCCTTGCTATCTTGTCAGTGGGCATGCCAAGGATGGATTTCCCATCGGCAAGCACGTCCCCCTTTGTCGCCGCATAGCCGCTCCTGCCAAGAAGTGTCGATGCAAGCGTGGATTTCCCCGACCCGTTTGGCCCCATGATTGCGTGGACTGTGCCTTTCTCCACCTCAAGGTCAATCCCCTTTAGTATCTCCCTGCCCTCGACGCTTGCGTGGAGGTTTTTTATTGCCAATGAATTTTTTGCCATAATGATTACCCGATTTCCATGCCTTAGCCATTCCTGCGTTCATGTCATGCCATTGATTGCAATTGCAGATTTTGACATTTGCCCGCCCTGCCAATCCTGCTTAATCATATGCTTGAGAACTCGCATCCCTTGTGCGAGAACAGGTCTGCGCAGCGCCTGCAGACTATTTTTGAAATCTCAAGCCCGCTTGATTTGCCACTGGCGATTTTTTTCGCTATTTCCCTGGCGTCGCGCGCCACTTTTGGCACCTTCAAAGTCCTCTCTACGTCGCCAGAAACCTTGTGTGAGAGGTACTTGCTCACCTGCGCCTGGGTTATGCCAAGGGCCTTGGCTATCTTTTCCTGGCTGACATGATGCGCATTGTAGAGTTCCTGCGCAATGGCGCATTTCATCGCCGGCAGATAATATTTGGCTGCGGATTCGCACGGGACTATCATAAAAATCACAATATATTTCCAATTCAAGGTGCATTAGGTAGGCTGATTTGGAAGTTGCTGTCTTCTTTGTATAACTGAGTTATATGTTATAACACGGTTATAATTTAAACCCTGCACCCGGGCGCAGGAATCAAAAAAATCAGATTATCTCGAAGGAAGCGAAGTCGCCTTCCTTTTTCTCGTACATTTCGCTGACTTTGGCGCTGTCCACCCTGATAAGCGAGAACCCCGCCTTCCGGGCGCTCACCCTGGACATGAAAGAGTCAATCGCCTTCGCGTCCTTCGCCTCGATTCTGGCGACAACAGTGCCGTCTGGCGCGTTTTGCACGGTCCCCAGCACGCCTTCCTGCATGGCCATGTCCGAGACGTGCTGCCGGAAGCCGACGCCCTGCACCCTGCCTGAAAAAACAATCCGCGCGTAGAGCATATTGGAACCCGTTATTCATGCTCTCTCAATGGCCATATAGCCGGCATTGGCGCGTTTGCTGAAAAGAAGAAGAAAAGAGAGTTGCAAATCAGTATTTGCTTCTCTTCTTTGCCGCCGGGCCCTTTCTTGGCGCGGCTTTTTTGGCTTTTGCCTTTGCAATGCCTATTCTTTTCCTTGATTGATTCCTGATTATGCTAACTTTCTTCTTGGACATATGTTTTCACCGTTGTTTTGTCTAATCGTCTTTATGCAAATCTGATGTTGCAAACAATGCAGTTGTAATTATCCCCTGTTTTTCTTTTAAATACTTGCACAATCGCGAATCCGCGGCAATGGCGCACATTTTCGTAGAAAGGGGAAAACGGGCTGGAAGCCGGGCATCTTCAGGTTCCAGCAAAAAAAGTGATTGCGGCGGAAATCAACCAACGCACCGCCAAACAGTACGCATTCGCCTGATTTAGCGTTTCTTCTTGCCCTTCTTTGGCGCTACCTTTTTCTTGGCTTTTGATTTCATTTTCTTTTTTGCCATTTGGTTCACCGCTTTTTGATTTTCCGAAAGCGCGCGCTTCGAAAAACAATTTCAGAGCTCCAGGTTTTCTTCATCGCGCGGAGGCAAAATGCCTGCGCGCTTGGCAAACCTGTATTTCATCACTGCAGTTATTTTGCCTAAGTTATATTTATGTGTATCGGAAATTTACGCCGAAAAATACGGATTGCGCGGAAAACGCGCAAAAAGCCACGCGATAATTTCGCGCAATCACGCTGAAAGCTCGAAATAAATCCGCCTGTTGTCCTTGCCCTTGTTCTCCATCTTTGTCACGCTTATTTTCCCGATTTCGGAAGTGTTTTTCACGTGCGTGCCGCCGTCAGCCTGCATGTCTATTCCCACTATCTCCACAATCCTGAAAATCGGTATATTTGGCGGCAATGCGGCCGCGAGTTTCACTATTCCGGGGATTTTCAATGCCTCGTCGCGCGGAAGCGAGGAGACCTTGACATCCGCGTTTTTCCCAATCTCCCTGTTGGCGGACTCGACCATCCTGTCCATGAGAGCCCTGTCAAAGTCGGGAAGCGCGAAATCGAACCTTGTCTTGTCTGTGTCCAGCTGGTTGCCCGTGATGAGCGCATTGGCCTCCCGCGCCATGACCGACGCGAGTATGTGCGCCGCAGTGTGTGAGCGCATGAGCTTGTAGCGCCTTTCCCAGTTTATCTCGCATTCCACTTCCGCGCCATCGGCAAGCCCCGCCTTGTCAAGCTTGTGCACCGCCTGCCCGTCCTTCTTTGCCACCTCGAGCACTGCAAACTCCTGCCCGCCCGAGGTTATTTTCCCGGTATCTGAAGGCTGGCCGCCGCCGCGCGGGTAGAAAACAGTCTGGTCAAGCACTGCTTCCGTTGGCGAGAGCATTTTCTCCACTTTTGCAGTGCATTTCTTCAGGTATGAATCCTCAAGGCACAAGAGTTTAGTCATTCCAATCACCAAAAAATCCAGATGTGTTCCCGCGCCAGGCGGGGTTTATCCCGTTCCATCCCTGCCATGGCGAATCCTATTTCTTTGCAGTGACTTTTATTAGGTGGTAGCCGAATTCCGTCTTTACAGGCTCGCTGACCTGCCCCACATTGAGCGCGAATGCCGCGTCCTCGAATTCCCTGACCATCATTCCCTTGCCGAAAAAGCCAAGGTCGCCGCCCTCGGCGCCGCTTGGGCATTTTGAGAACTTGCGCGCCAGGTCCTCGAACTTCGCGCCGGCAAGGACTGATTTGTGTATCGCCTTTGCCTCAGCTTCTGTGTCAACTAGAATGTGGCTCGCTTTGACTTGCATAAATCCCAACCTCTCTGCATTTTTTTTCTGCTGGCATATCATTCGGATAAAACCCAATGTTTAGCTAATCTTTATCACTTAATGTTATATATTTGGCGGATTTTATCCCTAAACAGCCATTGACAGGGAATTATAATCCGCATCCGCCGCTTTCAAGCGGGGGTTTGTATCCATGCTCCACCTGAAGACTGTATCTGACAAGCCTTTCGACTCAGACGGCTACAGGCTCCTTGCCACGTGTGAGTGGCCAAAGGGGCGCCCCCAGTCATTTGCAGACGGGTTCAACCCAAACCTTGCCCCGCCGAGGGCGCTTTACGATTCGCTTGTTTCAGGAAAGACAAAGCCCGAAGATTTCACAAAGCAATACCAGAAGCACCTTGAGACTTTCAAGCCGCGCCTGGAGAAACTTGCAATGCAGGCAAGAGACTTCGACATCACGCTTGTGACATATCCTGATTTTGCCGGGGTTTCAATTGGCAGGATTGTTTTTGACAAAATCCAACCCGCGGGCAAGAAATAAGCTATAACTCAAAGCCTGGTTTTGGCAATTTGCATGAAAACTGGTTTGCTTGCTCTCTTTTTCCCATGCATGTGCCCATTCCTATTCATTGAGCCTGGCAACCTCGTCAAAAAAAGTCCCCATGTCCGGCAGCTTGTTAGGGTAGGCGTGCATCCATTTCCTTGCAACCCTGCCATGCTCGCGCAAATCCGCCTCCAGCCGCTTTGCCACTTCGCCAACATATGCCTCCCATTCGAATTTTGAAGGGCACAATGCATTCTTTTTCATTTCCCTGCCGTCCATTTTGAATGGGTAGAGCCTGCATATGTGCGGCCTGTCATTGTATATTTTGCACCTTCCTGCCGCCCCAAGGAAATGGCAATCCCTGGAATTGGCGGTTTTTTTCAAAATAAGGTAATATTCCTTCAATCTGCCGCTCTCCCGGACTATTATGGGATAGTGCGGCGTTTCCTTTGAGTTGATTTCATTGGTTATCTTCATATAGTCCGCCGGGTTCCCGCCGATGGCGGCAATGAGCCTTTGCGCTTCCGGGATTGTGAGGACTACTCCCAGGCCCCTGCAGCATTTGGCGTCGCAAAACTTGCACGCATTGTAAAGTTCTATCTTTGCCACGTTAACACAAGAGGATTATTTGCGTTTAATGCTTTAATCTTTTCTCGGGCGCCTTTGCATTGCCTTTAATCCTTGCCAGCACTGCAAAATTCTGTCAGTTTCCGCTGAACTGCCGCGTGCCTGCTATGTCTTTGCCATCAGGTCGAGCATCAGCGCCTTCTGGAAATGCAGCCTGTTTTCCGCCTGGTCCCAGACAACCGAGTTTGGCCCGTCTATTACCTCATTGGTTATCTCCTGCCCCCTGTTTGCGGGCAGGCAGTGCATGACAATGCAGTCCTTTTTCGCGTGTTTTAGGAGGGCGGCATTGACCTGGTAGGGCGCGTATTCCTTGAGCCTTGCCTGCGCCTCGTCTTCCATGCCCATTGAAATCCAGACGTCCGTATAAACCACGTCTGCCCCCTTGACGCCTTCGGCAATGTCATGGCTTATGCTGATTTTGGCAAACTTTGCCGCTTCATTTACAAAATCCATGTTGGGCTTGCACGACTCCGGGCAGACAAGCGACACATCCATGCCGAACTTGGCGCACGAGAGCATCAGGGAGTTTGCCATGTTGAACCCACAGTCGCCAACAAACGCGAATTTCCTGCCCTTCCCAAGCTTGCCGTTCTCCTTCATTGTGAGCAGGTCAGTCATTGCCTGGCAGGGGTGTTCCAGGTCAGTAAGCCCGTTTATCACAGGCACGGACGAGTTGGCCGCAATCTCCAATATGTCCGAGTGCCTGTAAAGCCGCGCCATTATCCCCTGGGCATAGCGCGACATTACGCGCGACGTGTCGGCAATGGTCTCGCCCTTTTTGAGCTGGCTCGACTTGAAATCAGCGAAAATCGCGTGCCCGCCAAGC
>JAKALW010000058.1 GCA_021823945.1 Microcaldota archaeon | reverse complement strand
CACCAATTCCTGGGTGTTCGTCAATGGCGCGCTATACATGACTTCGGCAAAGCCCGGGCTAATCCGGAATTCCGGCGGCTCTCTCCAGATAGGCGCGCAGATAAACCAGAGCTATGACTCCAATTACCAGATGCTTGGAATTGACGGGCTTGTCGATGAGGCGGCTGTGTATTCCACGTCCATGAACGCCACGACCGCGCAGGAGCACTACAACAACACACTTCTTGGCTTCAATTACTTCCCGCTCAGGCCGAACATCACAATGTCAATCTCGCCGCCAACGCTTTACGGCGTTGCCACGTTCATTGACCCTGACGGCGACCCGTTGAACTATTCTTACAGGTGGTACAGGAACGGCGCGCCCTTCTCTTCGGGCAACTCCACGCCTTTCAATTTCCCGCAGGGCGTGCAGATGAACATCTCCAACCAGACAAGCATAAACGACGGCGAGAACTGGACGCTCGAGGTCTGGGCGACTGACGGCAAGGCGGTGTCGCAGCCAATCAATTCCACCCCATTCCATGTCAATCTGGGCATTCCAGTCGCGCTCTCAGTTTTCTCAAGCACTGACCCACAGGGCGGGAACCTGACACTCTATGCGGGGCAGCAGGCCCAGTTCTTCGCGAACCTGACGCTTTTGCCAAACAACACTTCCGTATCGGGCGCGTCGTGCAACATAACATACCATGACGGCACCAACGCGTCCATGGCGTACAACGCCACGTCCGGGCTGTACTACTCGAACAGGTCCTACAATTTCACGGGCAATTACACTTACAATGTCACGTGCAAGTATGGTGCTACAGTGGCGAACGCATCGGGCCATGTGCTCATATCCGCCGTCATGTTCGTATCCGCGTCAAAGCAGTCTTACAGCTCGTGCGGCAGCGTGTTTTACTCAGCTACCACCGCGACGCCCCTGTCAGTGCCTGTGGACACCGCCCTGAACGTTTCAATCATCGACCCGTTCGCCAACCAGCCCCAGCTCGACTCGTATTCCGCCGGCAATGCCGGCACAGGCATTTATTACGGTTTATACAACATATCTGGCACAGACCCGTCGGGCGCATGGAAAATCAAGGCGAACACGTGCGGGGCAATAGCTGAAAGCGCTTTCAATGTCAATTAGACTGTGGTCCAAATGGAAACCGAATCCAAAAGCTTGCAGCGGCTGGAAAGGCCTGGCAGCCACCTTGCTCGCCACGGCCGCATGCCGCCCCCGGCGCCAGGGCGGCGCAAGGGCCAGGTAACAGTGGAATTCGTCATGATAGTCTCCTTCCTGTTCATGGTGCTCCTCTCTGCGCTTGTGATAAGCTCGATTTTTTACGACTGGGTGGCAGTGTCGCGGCACACGGACGAGGCCGAGCAGTCGGCAAGGGTTCTTGCTGCTGCCGTGTCGCACATAAGCGACTCCGGCGAGGGGTCCTCGCTTACTGTTTTCGTGCCCGGTCCGTCCTACGGCATCGCAAGCGTGGAGGACCACATGATAGTCATAACCACGAACTACACGATGTATGCCTTTGCCACGCCCACAAGCAGGATGCAGTTCACCAACGCGTCCAATTTCACTCTCAATTCGAATGCCAGGATTTACATGCTCAATGGAACTGTGAGGATTGAAAATGCCTAAGCCCCAAACGCAATCCCAAAATGCAATGCACTGCGCCACGCGCAGCTCAGCCAACTTCAGCAAGGGGCATTCCGGTCGCCTGCCCAAATCCGCAAGAGCGTGCAGGAAAGGGCAGATACTCTCAAACGACCTTGTCATATCCCTGGCAGCGTTCACGGCAATCATACTCATGTGCCTTTATGTCTGGGGCACGACCAACGGGCAGATAGGCAACAGCAGGCAGGCGTCCTCAATAGAGCAGGCTGCGCTTTTCGCGTCCGACAGCCTCGTCCAGACGCAGGGCGTTCCCGCGGACTGGGAATACTACCCCCTCAATTCCACGCTGTCCATTGGGATTGCGAGCGAGAGGAATGTCCTAAGCGCGCAAAAGCTCGCGGCATTGCAGGCGTATAACACCCCGCTTGCAAACGCCACCCAGTACGCGCGCGTGAAGGAAATCCTTGGCGTGGGCAACCTGGGGTTCCGCTTCGACGTGGAAACCGGCAATGCCACGCCATATTCCTTTGGCGAGGCCGCGCCATTGTCATTCAACAACACCACGCTAATCGGGTATGTGGTCGAGCGCCCGGTGGTATATAACAATACGGCGTCCACGCTCATTGTCCAGGCATGGGCCGTGAAATACGGATGATTCGAATGGGAAATGCATTTGCGCCCCAGGCGCTTCCAAAGGGCAGGCCAAGGCAGGGCTTCATCCTCACTTTCGAGGCTGTGTTCGCGCTCTCGGTGCTTTTCATCGCGGCCTACATAATATACTATTATGTCCAGCTGGCGCAGGTCGACCAGTTCTCAAGCATCCGCCTGTCAAAATATTCAATGGACTTCCTGGCCGTGAACGAGAAAACCGGGGGGTTCATATTCACGCCGTCCCTGAAATCCCTGTCCCAGGCGTCGGTTGGGAATTTCACCCGCGTAACCAACATAACTGTCATTAACGAGACTTTTTCGCAAGTTCTTGCCCAGTCGGCAATCAATGCCATCCCGTCCAGGTATTGCGCAAAGCTTGAATTCAGGCTTGCCAACTCGTCCTCGCCATTTGGGCCCTTGTACAAGGAGGGCTGTTCCCTTACTGGCGGGGATTACGCAGTCACGAACCGCTTAATAGTGCTTGCAAGCTCATACTCCAACATCACGTATTACAAGAATTCGACCCAGTCGAACATCAACCTGACTGCCAATACTTCACAATCATATTCTTACGGAACTGCGTCCCTGACATTGTGGTACAAGGACTCTGTGCAGCAGTGATTCCCATGGCTGGATTTGGAAAAAGCATTGGCAAGTGCGGCATTGGCAAGTGCGGCATTGGCAGTAGCGGCATTGGCAAGGGCTTTGTTTACACGCTTTCGACAATACTCATAATTTCCTCGCTTGTGCTGCTGGCATATGAATACTCGCAGCAGACCAACTCCCTTTTGATATCCATGCGCGGGCTCTACCCAATGGAAACAGTCTCATATGCATATGACAACATAGCGTCCAACCTGCGACATATGGGGCTCAATGCGTCATACCTATCGGCGCAGCCAAACGGCACAACCTGGATTTACTACCATGCGGGCTATTCGGAATTCTTTTCCCAGGCATACTCCGGCAATTTCACGCAAAACTGCACTGCCGGCATCTCCGCAAGCCCGTTTGTGAACCTGTCCGCCAGCGGCGCGTTTGGCAATTATTCGGCATATTTCACAGGCAGCTTTTCCAACCTGTCAAGGGCAAATTCAAGCCTCAATGCCTCGCTTTCCCAGTTCGGGGCAAACATGAAGTATTTCTGCATGGACAATTTCAGCGTCCCGACAAACTATCTGGGAAACAACATCAGGTACTATTTCAATCAGTCGTCTGCCGCCGTGGGCAGGCACTATTTCACTTTCCCGGGCTCAAGTGCAGTCGACACGCAGTCTGTCCAGGTTTCGTGCCCGTCAAATAACATCACTGCAGTGCCTTTGAGCCTTGCCAACGGCTCCTGCGGCGCGGCTTGCACGAATTTCAGGGTCCAGGTGGCCTCGGCTAACTCGGCGGTGTCGCAGTATGCCAACTCCTCCTACGCGCTTTCACCGCGCGCGTCTTTCATGCTTTCCGGCGGGGGCATTTTGGACGTGGAGTTCTCAAACGCGTGGTCCGGCGCGTCGGGCGTCCGCGTGTCTTTCACGAACGCGGCAAACTGCACCTATCTCATCAGGACCAACATGTCGGACTCGCCGGGGAATTACGCAGCCTACGCGCAAAGCCCGTTCGCGCCAGTGCCCGACGTGGCAGTGGAATTCAGCCTGATTTCATTTTCCAGGAACTCGTCTGTTGGCGGGTACCAGTGAATCGCGGGAATCCGCATTATGCAAATCCAAGCATGCAAGGCGGCATTTCCCTGACAGAAGCTTGCAAGGCGGCATTTCCCTGGAGCCGCCAGTAAATATTAATAAAGGTCTGGAAACAAAGTGAGAATCATGTTGCACACAACCGTCGACTCGTTCATGGACATAGTCCGCGCCAGGAAGCGGCCAAGCATTGTTTTCCTTGCCTCAACTCTCAAAATCTCGAGCACGTCAGCGGAATACATGGCATCCCTACTTGAAAAGGCGAAGCTTGTCGAGGTGCATTATCCACTCAACATACTGCAAAAGCCATACGTGACGCCGCGCCCTGTCACATACCAGGACCCGCCAGCCGAGCCGCCCATAGACAAAGCCGCGGTCCTGGACGCATACTCCATAGAGGCGGACTTCGTGCCGGCTAACATCAAGATAGCCCAGCTCAACGAGTCTTCATATTACATGGTTGAATTCGAGGGGCTGACATACCCTACGCGGGCATTCCTCGACCAGATACGCGACGAACTGTCCAACAAGATGCCGGCAATGAGCGTCGAGTATTCGGACCTTGAGAAGACAACTGCAATGAAGAATCTTTTCTTCAAGAACACCATGGCGTACCTGAAGAACTTCCAGTTCGACGACCTGAGCACGAACCTGTTTGCGGGCCTTTTGCTGCACAGGATGTTCGGGCTTGGCGAAATCGACGTCCTCACGCATGACGACAGCCTTGAGGAAATTGCCATAAACAACGCCACGACCCCCATATCCGTCTACCACAGGAAATTCGGGTGGCTGCGCACCAACCTTTACCTCCCGAACGAGGAGGAAATCCTGAACTTCGCGTCCCAGATAGGCAGGAAAGTCGGCAGGCAGATAGCAGTCCTGAACCCAATCATGGACGCGCGGCTCGAGTCCGGCGACCGTGTCTGCGCCACCCTGTCGCCCATTTCATCCCATGGCAACACCATAACAATCAGGCGTTTTGCAAGGAACCCGTGGACAATCATCAGCCTGCTTTCGGACAGGTCGAACACGATGACCTCGGAAATGGCCGCGCTTCTCTGGATAGCGTTCCATTACGAGCTCAACGTCATAGTGGCTGGCGGCACTGCGTCGGGCAAGACAAGCGCCCTCAACGCGCTTTGCGCCTTCTTCCCGCCAAACCAGAGGATTATCACTATCGAGGACACCAGGGAAATCATGCTTCCCGAGCACCAGTGGAACTGGATACCGCTCATCACGAGGAATCCTAATGCGGAAGGGCTTGGCGAGGTCTCGATGCTCGACCTTCTGGTGACTTCGCTTCGCATGAGGCCGGACCGCATCATCCTGGGCGAAATGAGGCGCGCCCCCGAGGCGGAGGTGCTTTTCGAGGCAATGCACACCGGGCATTCCACATATTCCACAATGCACGCGGACACGTCCGCGCAGGTGCTGCGCAGGCTCACCCAGCCGCCCATAGCCATACCGCCCGCGGAGCTCAGCTCGCTCCACCTCCTGGTGGTCCAGTACAGGGACAGGAGGAAAAACCTCAGGCGCACGCTTGAGATATCGGAAGTCGTTTCCGGCTCGCAGTCCAACGAGTTGACGCCCAACATCATATACAGGTGGAGGCCCAGGTCGGACACGTTTGACAAAATCGCCCCAGCCACCAAGTTTTACAACGAGCTCAACTTGCACACAGGCATGACTGAGCGCGAAATTGACGAGGAAATCAAGTCCCGGGCAGGCATACTCGACTGGATGAAGGCCAACAAGCTCGACGACATTTCCCAGGTGGGCGCGGTGTTCAACGCATATTACACCAATCCTGACGAGGTCATGAACGCGGCTTTGAAAAAGAAGAAGCCGGACTCGATACTCGCAAAGGACTAGGCTTTGCGCGCATTGCCATATGGCAAAATGAGTGGAACCAAGATGAAACAGCAAAAAGTGCCCTTCATATTAGTGAACCCCGAATATGTCAAAAGGCGGTTCACGTTCCTGAAGCCCATCGGCTACAGGCTAAAGGGCCTGCTCCCCTTTGTGGAATATGACCTGCGCGACGCGGGCATCGAGTCTTACGGCGCGGACCAGTTCCTTGTCTCGGTTTTCCTGTCATCCCTTGCTTACGCCGCATTTTTCGGGTTCCTTATTGGAGTGGCAGTGTCGTTCTCAACCACCATCACGCCGGCACAGGCATTCATAGCGCCATTTTTCGCGGCCCTGGCGATTTTTGTCCTTGGATTCTTGCTCTTGTCGTTCTATCCCAGGATAATCGCCAAGAATGTCGAATCCCAGGTGGACCGCGACCTTGTCTATGCGGTCCGCGACATACTGGTGCAGGTCAAGTCGGGCATATCATTGTACGCGGCAATGGGCAATGTGGCAGTGGCGGGCTATGGCAAGGTTTCGGACGAGTTCGAGAAATCGTATAAGGACATTTCGCTTGGCAGGTCCACGATAGACTCGCTTGAGGACATGGCTGTGCGCACGCGCTCGCAATACCTCAAGAAGACAGTGTGGCAGATAGTGACCACCATCAGGTCGGGCTCTAACCTGTCCACCACGCTCAAGTCCATGGTGACAATGCTTGTCAATTACCAGTACGGGCTCATCAAGAAATACAACTCGGAGCTGAATTTCCTCGTGCTGCTGTACCTCCTTGCAGCGGCCGTCATACCCACGGTCGGCGTAACCGTGCTTGTGATATTCTCGGTGTTTGGCATACTGGGCATAAACGAGACCGTGTTCTTCGGAGTGGTGATGCTATCCTTCATATTGCAGCTGGCGCTGATAGGTTTCATCAAGATGGAGAGGCCGAACATAATATAGGAAGGTTTTTTGGTTGAAATACGTACTTTACAAAAGATTCTCAAAAGTCCTTGACATAAACAGCTCGGGCTTCATTGAGAAGAAGCTTGCCCATGCTGGCATTGAGGTAGAGTCGGAAGTCTGGATTGGCTCGATGGTCCTCGTGATATCACTGTTTTCCATAGTGGGATTCCTTATACCTTTCAGCATATTCCCATACATTGGCGTTTACGGCTTCGACCTTTCCACCGCAACAGGCTCGGAATTTGTGTTCATGACTGCCATAGGCTTCCTTTGCGCGGCAGTTTTCGCAATCGCGTCTGTGATTCTGGTGTACATGCACCTTTACTACCTCGTCCATGACAGGACGCGCCGCGTTGAGGACGTGCTTCCCGACTTCCTCATGATGGTCGCCGCGAACCTCCGCTCGG
>JAKALW010000057.1 GCA_021823945.1 Microcaldota archaeon | reverse complement strand
ACAGAGCTTGACGGGGTAAAGGAATTGAAAAACGTCATGCTCATTGGCGCGACCAACAAGCCGTCCATACTCGACTCCGCAATACTGCGGCCGGGCAGGTTTGACAAGATTGTCTATATCCCGCCGCCAGACGCGCCTGCGCGCGAGCAGATTTTCAGGCTCAACCTTGCCGCATCGGGCATTGCCAATCTTGACTTCCCCGCGTTTGCAAAGATTACGGAAGGCTTCACTGGCGCCGACATTGCGTCCATGTGCCAGGAAGTCAAGATGTCCCTTGTCAGGGCGAAAATCAAGGGAGCCGCGCCATCAGTCACAAGCGCGGACGTAATCAAGGTCATAAAGTCCCGCAGGCCATCGGTCACTGTCCAGATGCTCCAGGAGTTCCTCAACTTCCTTAAGGAATACGGCGAGAGAAAGTAACAGGAAATAAATAGATTCTTCCAGTTTGGGCATGCGTCAGTTTCTGTGGCCGGGAAAAAGCATAGCTTAAACTTGAACCAATAGCTTTCTAAGTTCGTTTTCCATGCTTTTTTTCTGTCGGCTTCGCGCTGCTTCTTCTAATTTTTCGCCTTCCACCTTGAAATCCGAGTAAATTCGTTCCAGTTCAGCAAGACCAAGGGCAAAATCCTCTAATTTAATGTTTGCAAACCTCTGTAGCTGCTGCGCGACTTCCTCTGGCGGGTTTTTTGAGAGGTAGAACCTGGCTGCCGTTTGCATTTTTTGCAGCGCGCTTTCCTGTGCTGACTGTTCGGCTATGGCGGTTGGGTCAAAATGGTTGCTTCTGACAAGCGCATGTTTTCCGTTCATTATTGCAGGAAGCGCACCTGCCAGCTTGAAATACAGGTATTTCTCGGCAATCTGCGAGCGAAGCTCAAGCAAATAAGCTGAAACAAGGCTGTCCAAATTTCCGCACTCGCGCGAGTGAAGCGCAAGCGGTATGTCTTCCGGGGAAACGCCAGGATCCATGAACTTCATTTCCTTCAATTTGAACCTGCTGTAAAATTCATAAAAGTGGTCTTCGCACCTGTATGTTGTCGGGGCAAAATGCATTCTGGCTTTGAGCCTGGAACTTATCCCAAGTACTCCTCCTGCGCTGCCTTTGAGTTCTTGCGGCTGCAATTCAGGCATGCTGCCGCATTTACCCCTTAGGCATAAAAGTGCGCCTGAAAAATCATTCGTGCGCCCCGCGTATGCGTTTTCAAGCAACCCGAAGAACGCGACCATCTGCCTGATTCCATTGGCGTCATCGCCAAGATAATTCCCCTGGACCAGGTCGTATTTCTCAAAAGAGGAGCGGAAAGATCGGATTGACTGCCCGCTTGGAAAGACATCGTCGTCAAAAAAAACGAGGTTTTCATGCCCCGCAAGTATTTGGCTTGTCAGGAGAATCAAGTTTCTGCAATGGCCTATGGTATGCATATTCCCTGATTTTTCCCAGCCAAGAATGCCGTGCATTTTTTCAGGCGAGAATGCTATTGCATTGCTTTTCGCCAATGCCTCGGAATATGATTCAAGCTCCCCTTCCTTGCAACATACGATGAGTTGTTCATTGCCAAGGCTTGGCCTGATGGCGGAAAGCCAATCTGCGAACCCATAGCTTCTCCAGCTCACAATCCCCACATGCATATTTGTATTTTGCACAAAAAGGGTATTAATTGTATCAATTGCATCGATTTTAGCAAAAAGTCCGGCATTCTGGCAATCTATAACTTTATAATGGTAATTTCCCCTATTATAGCGCTTATTGATAGAATTTGTTTGTGGGTTTTGCTTTGCAGCAGTTCTCCAGGGGTATTGTTATTTCCCCTTAATGCTTCGCACATTCCATGGCAACCAAGAGATGGCACAAGGATGCCAACCTCCATAATGTAATCTAAAAAGACTATTAACATGAGATTTAATTAGAAATCTAATATTCAAGTATTTCGGAAGAATTAATATGGAATATGTCAAATTTCAAAAGCTATCAAAGAAACATTTCAAAAGTATTATCAAAGAAATGAATGGATATAATTTATTGGGGCGGGTTTGCCATTCCGGCGCCACGGAGAATTGCGCAATTAAACAACTGACGAAGTTATTCATGGAAAACCAGCAAAGTTCGGCAATTTTACCCTTAAACTCCGCTTACTGACGAAGTTATATCAATAATATATAAATAAGCGTTTATATGTAATCAAAAGCTTTAAATATCCTGGAAAAAAACCACTTCTTATTCTTCGTAATGGCGGGACTAACCAAGTCCTTCCCGGCGAGGAAATAGAAACCATTGGGGCCCAAGCATGAAGCCGCCGTTAATTTTCTTAACAGCGTGGCCCCAAAAACTGGCGGCTTTACGAGGTGTAAGCATGAAAGGAATAAACGCGAAGAAGATCGCTGCTATTGCGGCCGGCGCACTTATGCTCGGCGCATCAGTAGCAATCGCTGACGTTGTCTACGGCAATGTCCAGCTTGTTGACCAGACAGGCCAACCAGTTGTGAAAGTCGTAGTCGGCTCAAATGCGATGGCATCAGACGGTGTTGCGGCAGCAAACATCGCGGCATCGATTGCCAACCTTGCATACAAGAGCTCACAGCTCTCTGCACAGGCAATGGGCAATGCAGTGTGCACTGCGACAGGCGCCTCATCGGGCAGCGCTGGCACATGCGCAGTGACAAACAAGCAGGCGACACTTGAGGTAACAGTCCCAGGCGTGATTGGCGGCGCATACCAGTTCAAGACGCTCGTTAACGACTACGTTGACAGGCAGCTTGGCAACAGGGTAAACACCAACTCCGAGGACTTGTACTATGGCACAACAACCACAAGCGACCTGCAGGAAGACATAAACCCGTTCAGGTTCATCACAGGCGGCAACACGTCTGCAGTCTACAAGATTGACGGCAGCTCATACAGCCCGCTTGCGACGACAACGTTGCAGGACCCGAAGGCCTCGAACACATATACAGAGATTCAGAACATCTACGTCCAGACAAACAAGAATGGCTACGACAGGACAAAGGCGAGCCCGGTCGCATCCTACCAGAGGGTGGCATACCAGGTCAGGTTCACGAACGACGACTACGGTGTCGCATACTGCACATCGTCCGCTGTGACAAACGACTCCGCATGCCAGACTTCAGACCAGACTCAGACGCACAGGCTCCCGGTCCAGTACCTCGGCTCAACCTGGACAATCTCTGCAATGAACCCGCCCTCGGGCCTTACTGCGGCATCAAACACCCAGTACCCAATACATGGCGGCTCCATCAGCCTTGCTAAGGAATCAGCGTACAAAATCGTCAACATCGGCGAGACGCTTGACGCTGGCAACTTCAAGGTGAAGCTGTCGGACATTTCAGTTGCAGTCGGTTCGAACAACGTCCACCCGGCAATCGTCGACATACTCGACGCAAACGGTGCGACGCTGTCCCAGCAGCAGATTACCCCCGGCACTACATACACATTCACGTCCGGCGGCCAGTCTGCAAAGATACACGTGTACCAGACATCGCCTGGTTTCACCCTCAACGCCAAATGGGCGGAGATGGCAGTGTATTCCGACGAGCTGACGCTGACAGACAACCAGAAGGTCGACAGCTCCTCTAATCAGGACTGGAAGGTCGAGCTTCTCTGGAAGAACAGGGACACATCCGTGGACCAGGTATCCGCATTGAGGGAAATAATGTTGTACTCAGACGTGACAACGGGCAACCTCTTCTCGGGCACAATGAGCAAGTACGCGGCAGGCGACTCGCTCACGTTCCTGACAGACCCGGCAGTGTTCAAGCTGACATTCGGCGGCATTGACCTCGCTGACGCGGACTACGACGGATTGCAGTTCCAGATGCAGACAGGCGTGTCAATACCTGTAGCCAACAATGGGACAGGGGATGTTTGTGACGGCAACGCTACAACCATTACCAACCCGGTAGTTACAGTGACTACGGGCGTGTCAAATGGCTTCCAGGTTAACACTGTAGGTGGCGGCAGCCCATCCAACAACCTTGTCTACTACGACCTTGTGGCAAACAAGTTGTACGTAAAGTCTGGCGACAACAACTGTTACTTCTGGCAAGGACTGGCAAGCAGCAATGCCACAATACAGTATAAGACGGCAGGCACAATCGGGAATTCTGCAAACGGCGGTGCGATAATTGTCAACAATGTGAATGCATCGTATGACAACTTCGTCATCTACGAAGACGCGGGCAGGTACAACACATCTGCGCAAGGTGTAGACAGCATGGCCTTCTTTATAACGAATCAGACGAACGGCAACACATGGTCCTTCAAGCCGAACGGAGACTCGACGACTGGCCAGGTTACCTTCACTGACGCGGGCGGTGTGAACGTACACTCCGAGGAAGCGCCGTACATGTCCGACAGGGGCTCCCTGTTCACCTCAATGACCACTGACACGACCAGCTTCAACATTGCAAAGCGGGTTGGCAACCTACAGTGGACATTGTCGAGCACGGGAACCAACACGTCTGACGCGTCGCAGTTCACGCTTGGCGAGGGAGAATCCAAGTCCATCACAGGCGGCATAACAGTGAAACTCGACAGCATCAGCGAGACAGTCGGCTCATGCACTGCATCAGGCGCAGGCGCACCAAGCTGCACAGTTGACATGACCCCAGTGAAGGCGGTTATCCTTCCTGACAACGTGGCGACAGTACAGGTATCACAGCCATACAAACTGACCTCCAAGATGGTCGTGCTCGACTCCGAGGCGTCATCTGCAGGCTCTGTAATCACAGTCGGCGGCCCGGCAGTGAACACAGTGACGGCAGACGCGCTCGCAGGCAGCTCCGTGGACCTCAGCACCACGACAGTGCTCGTGCAGGCAATAGGCAACAAGATAGTTGTTGCAGGTTTGACTGCGGCAGACACAGTGACTGCGGCAGACAGGTTCATTGCAGGCATAAAGCAGCAGTAAGTGCAGCCCTAGGGGGGAAACCCCCTTTCCCTTTTTCTTTTTCTTTTTATTTTTTCCTTAGAGGAATCTTTGCAGGGTCTTTTTCTTAAAATCAGAAAATAGTTTTCATTCCCCTGCTTTCTCAAAATCCAAAAACAGTCTTATGCCTATGGCTTTCTCAAGTTTCAAGAATGATTTTCATGCCATAAAGCGGGCGCACTTTCGAAAAATACCATCTATCAGAATAAAATCCTCTGGCCCAGCCTTTTGTTTGCGCGCCTGCTGGCAACCCAAAGCCCCATGCGCTCCTCTTCTTTATGCCTTTTTGCGAAAACGCGCATTATTGCTTCAATGCGAAAGCCGCTTTTTTCCATAATGGTATTTAAACCAATCCCATCAAAATATTCCACATGCGACCAAACAGCATAATATTCATATTCGTGGCAAGCCTGCTTGCAGCCGGGGTTTTGCATTCTTTCGACCCCAAGGACTACCTGTACACTGGCGAAGCCGAAAGCTCCATATCCACCTCGACTTTCTCAATAGGAAGCGACGTGTATACAGTGGTGTCATATTCCGGGATTGAGACATTCCTCCTCAAAAACGACCAGATAGTCCCCGACCCGTCAGACATCAAAAGCGCAATCCAGACAAACTACCTAAGAAACTACCAGGTCTCGCCCACAGAGATAGCAGAGCTTGGCAGCCTCATTGACGCTTTCAACACCAGCAGGAATTTCCAGACAAAATACGGCCCCGCCGAGCTCACGTGCACCCAGTTCACTGGGCAGCTGAACCACGACTGCAATGACCCAACGTCGTGCCAGGTGGCGTGTTCCGCCCTCCCAGAACTGTGCTCCCCGGGCTTTTCCTCGGCTTCGCCAGTGGACTACAATGGCCAGACGGAATACCTTGGCAATGTCTATGCCAACATCCTCACCGATTTCGCCCTGAACAGGAAGGCGCTTGACCAGTATTATTCCACTTTCAAGGCCGAACTTTCGGGCATCACAAGCGACAATGTCATATCCAAGCTCGATACGCTATCAAATATCGCGAACTCCATGAAGACCACAGCCGCCAAGATGGACCAGAGCCTCCTTAGGGGCGGCGACGGCGTATACCCCTCCCAGAATTCGTGCCCGGCCAACGAGACCAACTGCGACGTGTGCCCTTCGTGCATAGGCATATGCCCGAAAATGCATTTTGACTATGCGTCCCTCGACTCGGCCATATCCAAGATGGCCGGGTACAAGGCACGCGCGGCGCCCCTATCCAAGCTGTCCACGCTCCCGGCCCAGATAGCGTCAAATACCCAGGAGAGGCTGCAATACCTGGCGAACACCCAGACATCCGGCGACTATGGCGTGCGCTATGCAGCCATACAGAGCAAGCACAACAGCACGCTTGCCAACGCCCGCGCATTGCAGTCCTTTGTGTCCAATTCCACATTCAACGGCTATGTGGACTCCATGGTGTCAAAGCAGGCGACAATAGAAGCGGACCTGAAGACTTTCCAGTTCGGCGACCTTGACTCGCTATTGAAGGGCTATGACTCTGACGCCACCAAGGTCGACTCGATGCTCGACTCGGTGAAACAGCCCTACCTTGATGCAGTGGGCGCCCAAAGCGGCTCGGAGGCGCTTCTCATCCGCGCCCAGTGGAGACTTGACAAGTCAAACAAGCAGCAGGTGGACACGTATAACGAGCTCAAGGCGACCCAGCTGAGGTACGATAGCAATTTCAAGCCACCATATACGCCTTCCGACTATGCGATTCTCATAAAGAATTACGCAACTCTCGAGAACAGGACGAATTCCCTGGTAAACTCCTACGCGCTTTCCGGCAACACCGCGTTCCTTTTCATCGGCCACATAGCCCGCGTCACTGTCGACGGCGTGCTTACAATCACCAATGCCATATGGCCCGTGACATACAAGACCCGGCAGGTCTACACGCCCCTGATTCCGCCCCTCGCCATACTCATAGGCGCGTTTTCGGCGATATCCGTGGCAATGTTCGTTTTCGTTGGCACGCTTGTCAAGTACAAAAGCGTGTTCAGGAAAAAATCAGTGCTTTTCGCCTGGATAGTGGTGCTCCTGGTCTTCATGGGCATTGTGGTCGCGTCCTCCGGCGCTTTCTACCTGCTCATAAATCAGGCGTCCACGTCGACATCGTTCTCCGACTTCTACAGCGTCATGAACTCGAGCAAGAACGTGGTCATATTGGCCGATTACACCAATTCGACCTCGGCGGGCTCGGCTGCAATAGACTCCTGCTCCGCCCTGGTGGCTACAAGGCTAAAGGCCAACCTGGATTTAAACTACTCCATAATCAAGGTACAGGGCGGCAAGTGC
>JAKALW010000056.1 GCA_021823945.1 Microcaldota archaeon | reverse complement strand
TGTGGTCGTCACCGGCGACGGCGGCCTGGTCATGAACCTTGGGGACCTTGAGACCACAGTGAGGATGGGTATTGACATAGTGGTGCTGGTAATCAATAACAGGTCGCTGGGCATGATACAGATAAAGCAAAAGCAGCAGGGGCTTGCCGAGTTCGGGCTTTCCCTGACAAACCCCGACTTTGTGAAGCTTGCCGAAAGTTTCGGCGCGGCCGGAATGAGGATAGACGACACGGCTGGCCTTGAACCCGCATTGAAAAAGGCGCTTGGGATGAAAGGCGTGGTGCTCATTGACGTGCCTTTCGAATACCCGGAAACATTCTGAAAAAGGCGGAGAAAGAAAGGGGAAAAAATTGAAAAAAAAACTGGCAGGCGCCTAACGGCACCTGTTCGTGTCGATGTTGCAAGTAGAGCCAGGGCACTGCGCGTCGTTTGAGCAGCTCAAAAGCACGCACCTGTGGTACGTGTTGAGAGCCGGGTTTGAAAGATCGCAGTTCTCATTGTAGTTGCAGTCCTTGGTGTCCGCGCAGTATCCCTGCCGTATAGCGCACCTCGACGAGGTCGGGTCGCAGACTTGGTAGAAAGAGCAGTCGGAATCCGAATTGCACCTTCCGGGCAATGCCATGCACGTGTGCGAATTGGGCTCGCAGTACTGATAGGCCGAACAGTCGGCGCCGCTGTTGCAATACCCGCGCCTGGCGTCGCATGTGTTGTTTACAGGGTTGCAAAGCTGGTAGGGCTTGCAGTCGCTGTCAGTCGCGCAGAACCCCGGCGCAGTCACGCAGCGCTTGAGTTGCGGGTCGCAGACCTGGGACTTGGAGCAGCCAAGGTCGTTGTCGCAGAAGCCGGGCTTGACCGCGCATGTGTGGCCTGTCATGTTGCAAGTCTGCCAAGCCGAGCAGTCCGACTCTATGTCGCACCTGCCCTCAAGCGGCACGCACAACCCCTTTTCGATATTGCATTTCTGGTAGTCGAGGCAGTCGAACTGCGAAACGCACGTGCCGGGCTTTGGCGCGCACACGTGTCGCTTCATGTCGCAGACCTGGGTCTGGTTGTTGCAAAGGGAATCCGAGTCGCAAAAGCCCGCCTTTGGCTTGCAGTCGTTTGACGACAAGACGCATACCTGCCAAGCTTGGCAGTCATTGTCCACCCTGCACTTGTTGGCCTTGTACACGCATAGGTGCGTGTCCTGCGAACAAGTCTTGAGCGTGTCATTGCATTCCGAGTCAGCATTGCAGAAGCCGGGCGCTATGACGCATGTCTTCTTTGTCAGGTCGCATTTCTGATATGCTTGGCAATTCGAGTCGCTGGCGCAGGATTTTGTGCTGCTTGTGCATCCCGCAAGGAACACGAGAGCGACTGCCAATATCATAAGGGATAATATCATTAATTTCCTCATTCTATCACAACCACTTTTTATTCGTATGAGATTTATAAACTTGACCGGAACGCGCTAAAGGCCCTTCTTCCTCTTCCTCACGTGCCTGACTACCAGAAATGCCACGGTTCCGGCAACTATGACGACTATCACAAGGAACGCCAGCGCCAACCAGCCGAACACGTAAAGCTCCGTATTGGTGCGCGACTGAGCATCAGCCAATGCCTGGGCGGCCAAGGTCACGCCGCCCGATTGCGAGGTGTAGGCGAGGTCCGTCGCTGCCGCAATCTTCTCGCGGGCAGAGCTGATGTCAGGGTGTATCAGGTAGCCCTGCTTCCCTATCGCCTCCACCTGCGCCGAGACCGCCGATATGTTCTTGAGCGCGGCATTGATGTCGGGTATTTTCTGCTGGAGGGCGGACGAATAGCCGGAGATAAGATTTGCCGCCGTGGAAATGGACGCATTGGCCGCCAGGACGCTGCCGGAGTCCAGCTGTGCGTTTGCGACAGTTATGTAGTTTGCAACGTCGTCATATGAATTGTTCTGCTTGTACTGGGCAGAGAGCTGCTTGAGCGCGTCAAAAGAGGCGTTAACCTGGGCTATGCGTATGTCGAGGGAAACGTTCCCGTCCGTGGTATAGTTCGAAGTCTCGTTTGGCGGCGCTATGGGTCCGCCCTGCGAGATTGCTTGGGAACTTATCATGTTTATCCTGCCGCTTGCGGCCTGGTAGTCGAGGAGGGCGCCGGAATAGTCGCCGGCGTTCAGCTTGGAAGTCACGGACTTGAGGAGGTTGTCGACTGAATTGAAATCAGGGGCGTAATCGGAGGGATAGGTCATGTTCTCCAGGCGCACGAGGCTGTCAGACATGATGCTAAGCCTGGAGCGCAATTCCACTGAAACGGAAGCGCCGAAATTGACCATGTCAGCCTGCGCATACTGGATGGCGGTGGACGCGGCATCATAGCTTGAGAGCTGGGAATTGTTCAGGTAATAGTCCTGCGCTGCACGGACATAGACGTCCGCGCGTGGGCTGAAAGACAGGTTGAGTATCTGTGCCGCAAGCGTCGAGATGTTGTCGACAGCACTCGCATTGGCCTGAGCCGCAGCTATCTGGCCGAGCAGGCTGGAGCTGTTCACGTCCGGGTGGTAGCTGTACATCTTGACCACGGCATTGTCATGGTCTGCGACATAGATTACGCCGCCCTGCTCTATGACTGATGTTGGCCTGTTGAACTGGGTGCTATTGGAGCCCTTGGAGCCGAAAGTGGCTATAGGGTAGCCGTCGAAGGTGAAAAGCACTATCCTGTTGTTGCCCGAGTCAGCCACATACAGGGTGTCCGAGGACGCGTATATGCCCAGCGGGTTTGAGAGCTGGATGCCCCCCTTGCCTATGCCTATTGGATAAAGGTAAGTCAGGTTGGATGAGAACACCTTGATGCGGTTATTGCCCGAATCGGAGACGAATACCAGGCCATTGGCAGTAGTTATCCCAGTAGGCGACTGGAAGCCGTCGTCATAGGAGCCCTGCTTGCCGTAGAACCCGGAAAACTGCTGGCTCTGGCCGTCGAAGAGGACAAGCTGGCTGTCCAAGGTGGAAGTCGCTATGTACTGGCCGTTCAGATAAGTCACTGCGCCGGGCTGGTGGACCTTGACATTGTTGGAGCCTCCAAATACGGTGTATACCCCTGACAGGCTGCCCGAATAGGTATATGACTCCAGCCTGTTGTTGCCCGAATCCGCCACAATGACATTGTTGTCCTTTAGGAGCAGGAGTTTTGGCATCAGGTAGTTGCCCACATTGGAGCCCGGGGAGCCCAGCTTTTTCACCACAGTATTGTTGGACATAATGTATACTGCGTTTTGGTTGTCGTCCGAGACAAAGAGGTAGGTGCCGTCATGGGCGAGGCCATAGGGGCCTATGAAGCCGTAATAAGGCGTGTTGTTGTTGGTCCCTGTCCCGTCGATGCTCCCCAGGTAGGTGAATGTGGAGAATGCCGGGATTGCAAGAGCGAGAAGCAACAATGCGGAAAGCAAGAACACCCTATTATGAAGATTAACCATGAGACTGCACCGGCTTAGTTAAGGTTGCAAAATATTATATATTAATATATGCGCCCCGGGGCATGCGCGGGTGTCGACCAGCGCAATGCCAATGAGTGTTTTAAAGCGGAATGTTCAGAAATGATTCATGCCAATCAAAGTAGCGATATTTGACATGGACGGCGTAGTCCACAGGGGGGACAAGCCCATTTTTGGGGCGGCGCAGGCCATAGCCGCGCTTGAGAAGGCGGGCATGGGCGTGTTTTTCATGACCAACAACTCCTCGAGGAGCAGGGAGGACTACGCGAAAAAGCTTGCCGGCTTTGGCATAAGTGCGGGAAAGGAGAGCATTTACACAAGCGCGCTTGGCGCTGCCAGATGGGCTTCGGGAAATGGCGTGAAAAATGCCTATGTGGTTGGCGAGGCCGGACTGGAAGCGGAGCTTGTTGCGCAAGGAATCGCAATTGCAAGGGACGAGAACGCAGACGCCGTAATTGTGGGGCTCGACAGGAACCTCACGTACGTGAAAATAGACACCGCGATGCAGGCCATCACAAGGCATGGAGCTTTGTTCATTGCCACGAATCCCGACGCGATTTACCCGCGCGAGAATGATTTCGGGCCTGGCGCGGGCGCCATGGTCGCGGCAGTGCAAGCGGCATGCGGCAAAAAGCCGGACTATGTCGCCGGCAAGCCGACAGTTCACCTGATTGGCCAACTGCTCTCAGACGCGAAAATAAAGCCCGGCGAGGCGCTGTTCGTTGGGGACAGGCTCGACACCGACATCAGGTGCGCGAAAAAGGCGGGCGTGAAATCCATACTTGTCCTGACAGGAGTCTCAAGCCGCGCCGACGCTAGGAGCGCGAAAAAAAGCGACAAGCCGGGCATGGTCTTGGAAAGCATTGCCAACATCACCCCAGGGCTGCTCGCGGGTTTCTGAACCGTGCCAAAGCAGGCAAGGCTTTGCCGCGCGCACACAACTCACAAAAAAAATCCTTATTTGTCCCCGGATTTGAGCTGGACCAGCACGCCGCCAACAATGAGCGCCAGGCCAAACAGGGACGCAAGCGGGAAAGTTTCCCCGTAGAACAGGTACATGTAGACCAATGTCAGGAACGGGTTTATGTAAATCAGGTTGGCAAGCCTGTGCGTCCTGCCCTTCTCAAGCGCCTTGAACCAGAAAACAAAGCCCAGGGAGTTTGACAGCCCGCCCAAAAACAGGATTGCAAGCCAGGAGTTCAATGACTGCGGTATGACAAACTTCGAGAATATGAGCATGGTGGGCGCCACGAGCAAAAGCGAGAATAGATAGAACACGAGCATGCTTGTGAACTTCTCGTAATTGAGTTTTTTCCCAAGCACTGAAAAAAGCCCGTAGCACAGTGCCCCGCACAGGGCGAGCAGGTACCCGCCGGTGTATTGGTTTTGCAGGCTTGAGAAATTCCCGCCCGTGAACACGATGAGCGCGCCTGCGAATCCCATTGCTATTGCAAGGAAAGTCTTCCAAGTGGATTTCTCATGGAGGATGAGGATGGAAAAGAGGACGACGAAAATAGGCCACAGGTAATTTATCATGTTCGCTTGCCCTGGCGGCGCTATTGCGAAACTGCCGTAAAGGAATATGTAGTAGAGGTACAGGCCAAGAAAGCCCATGCCAAACATCTTGAGATAATCCATCTTGGAGTAGCCGGAAAATGCAGGCAGCTTGTTTTGGGCAATGACAAGCGCGGAGAGCGAGAGTATGCCCACTACGTTGCAATAGAAAAGCAGCTGGATATTGTTGATTTCGGACAATGCGAGTTTTGCAACCGCGGGCGTGGCTGACCAGAGAAGTATTGTCAGGCCCAGGTAGATAT
This sequence comes from Microcaldota archaeon, assembly GCA_021823945.1. GTDB lineage: Archaea > Micrarchaeota > Micrarchaeia > Anstonellales > VGKX01 > JAKALW01. Next base: position 2,094 of record JAKALW010000056.1, on the reverse strand, counting down.
ATGATGCCTTGTCGTCAGCCATGAAGCAAAAGACCTCAATCTCATTCTTCCCTGAAAAGCTCGTGCATGACGTCGTTTAAGGCTGCGGATTTGGAGCCAACTGACACTTTCTTCTCTGGCAATGCAGATGAAGCTGTATCCGGCTGTTGGGCTGGCGCCTGCCCCGATGAAGACTCTGATTGGGCTGCCGCCTGCGCAAGCCCGGACTGGCTGGGCGCGATGTGTTCAAGTTCACCGATGTTCCAATCCGAAGCTGGCTCGGAAGCAGAAGCTGGCGCGGACACAAGTGAATCAAGAGAAGGCGAAACTTGGGATGCAATGGAAATTTCCTGCGCAATTGAGGGTTTTGGCGCGCCCATGCTCGACACTGATATGTAAAGCCCGTTGCCGCACGACGAGCACCTTGACGAGACTGTCAGGTCCTCGACCTCCATATCGGACGCGAACTCGAAGTAGAAGCTCTTGCCGCACTTGCACGAGACTGATTTTTTCACAACCGCCATATCAAACACCTTCAATCAAATTCCCGGATTCATCCGAAAGCCCAATCCAAGCAAAGTTCCATCCCATTCCCGCAAATTTGGCAAGCACGAGGCCAAACCTCAAATCAAGCCTCATTCCACAGTCACGCTCTTTGCGAGGTTCCTGGGCTTGTCAGGGTCGCGCTTCAGCTTGATTGCCAGGTAATACGCCAAAAGCTGGAATGGAACTGCGTAAAGTATCGGGATTTCGACCTCGCTTGCGGGAGGCATCCTGAAATGTGTTTTTGAGAGGCCGCCCGCCTCGTCCGAGTCAGAGAACACCACGACTTTGGCGCCGCGGGCCAGGCATTCCTGGACGTTGGACATAGTCTTGTGCATTGTTTCGTCGGAAGGCGCTAGCGCTATCACGATCACTTCCTTGTCAAGCAAGGACAGGGGGCCGTGCTTCAGCTCGCCTGCGGCGTATGCCTCTGCGTGCAGGTATGTGATTTCCTTGAGTTTCAACGCCCCTTCAAGCGCCGTCGGGAAAGCGTATGACCTGCCTATGAAGAAAAAATCCCTGTGCTTGAGCAATGAGTCAGCCAGTGCCTCGATTTCCTTTGACCTGTTCAAAAGCGATTCTATCTTGTCAGACAAGTCCAAAAGAGCGTCGGCCTTCTTTGCATTGCCAGACAGCGAATACGCGATTTTGGCAAGCGCGCCAATCTGGCATGTGAAGGATTTTGTCGCTACCACCGCAAGCTCGGGCCCTGCGCCAATGACCACGTTGGCGTCCGCCTCCCTGTACAATGACGAACCGACAACGTTTGTGACTGCCACGATTTTGGCGCCGTATTTCTTTGCGAGCCTGACTGCCGAGAGGGTGTCGGCTGTCTCGCCCGATTGGCTGATTGCCACGACCGCGTCCTCAAGCCCCGTCCGCAGGTACTGGAACTCTGAGCCTATGTGCACTGAGGACTCGATTCCCTGCGCTGCAAGCATCTGCCTGAACACGAGACCCGCGTAATACGACGTGCCGCAGGCTATGACTGTGATGTGCTTCGAGCCAGCAAGGATTTTTTTAGCCGGCATTACATCGGCAGAAATCGAGTCGCGTATGCGCGTCTGCTGCTCGAATATCTCCTTCAGCATGAAATGCTCGAACCCGTCTTTCTGCGCCATCTGGGCGCTCCATTCAATCTTGGTGGTTTTTGGCTGGATTTTCTTACCGTTCCTGTACAGGGCAAAACCGGAATCGTCAAAGCGCACCCTGTCGCCGTCCTCGACAAACACCACATCCTTTGTGTATTCGAGAAGCGCGGGGATGTCGGACGCGCAAAACATCTCCTTTTTCCCGATGCCTAGCACCAAAGGCGGGCCGTTCCTTGACAGGTGGATTGCCCTCTCGCCCTCGCGCATGAGCACAAGGGACCATGAGCCCTTGAGCCTGGAAACGGCCTTTTCAAACGCCTCCTCCGTTGTCTTCGATGATTTCAAGGCGTCCTCGACAAGGTGTGCTATAAGCTCGGTGTCAGTCTCGGACTTGAGCTTGTGCCCACTTGCCAGAAGTTCTTCCCTGAGCATGGAGAAATTTTCAATCACGCCATTATGGACAAGATATATCTTCCCAGTG
>JAKALW010000055.1 GCA_021823945.1 Microcaldota archaeon | reverse complement strand
TTCAAAACCAGTTCCAAATACGCTCACGTCAAGCTTGCCGTTTTTTTCAAGCCCTGAAACAAGCCAGTGCTGGAGCCTGGCTTTGAATTCCATGAACGCTTCCTTGCCGACAACCTCGTTGCCTATCGCGTAGCGCAGGTTATTGGAATTGAAGCAGAACGCAGAGTCATGGCAATTCTCGCAGTTGTGGCAGAAATAGAGCCCGGAGCAGTTGTAACAGCTCTCCGCCTCGAAGCATCCGGACAGCTTGGTGGAATAATAGCACTTAATGGAAAAGCGGGAATTGAAAGTGCGGTAGAGGCCAAAGCAATACTCATTCAAGTCAGACCAGGAGCAGAAAGCCACTAATTTGCTGTCATAGACCCCAAGGCACTTGTACCCATGAGCAAGGTTTTGGAACATCGTGGAATGCTCCACGTCCAGGTTGTCGCCTATGCTGTAATCAGTCACAAACATGCCCTTTTGTGAGAATTCCTTTGCAAGGGAATGCAGGCCTGGTTTCGAAATGTCAAGCCTGATGCCGGCGAGAGTCTCGAAATCCGAAAGCTGGGCTGATTTGGAATCTTTCATGAACCGAAACGCGCCAAAGCTTGGGATAGGATAACTGTGCCCGCCTTTTTTGCACTCGCGCCAACCGATGAGGCAAGAGGAAAGCCATGACTCGTGCCTCGGTATGCCTGAAAGCTGCTTGCCGAAAAGCAATTTTGTCGTGGCGCCAAAGGCCGCTTCAAGTTTCTTGTTTTCCATATATCCTAACTCATTATGTCCGCAAGGGAGGGAAGTTTTTTGCCTGCAAGCGCATCTTCCCGGAGTTGCTCCACAAGTCCTTCTTTTATTGAAAAATACTTTTCCTTCTTGAGCTTGTTGTTGCCTATCGCGTATTTGGCGGAGTTCTGGTTGAACGAGAACATGCAGTCATGGCATCCTTTTGAGTAAAAGCAGTAGTAGATGTCGCTGGAGTCGATGCTTATGCCGCACTCGAATATGCGGGCTGCCTTGTTGGCTTCGGTGGAATTAAGGCAGAAGCTTGAGTAGCCAATGGACGAGCTGCCAAACACGTGCTTGGAGGAGAGGAGCAGGTCAGAATAGGCCGCGTATTCAGACTTGAGGACGTCGTGGGATTCGTATATGTAAAACGAGTTTGAGACATTGTCCGATTTTTCAACGTATTTCGTCTCGCCAAGTATCTTGTCGCCCGAATAAGTCGCGATTTCATCGAAAGAAGCAAATAGCGAATCAATGTCTTTTATCCAGTCCAACGGGATTTTACTTTGTTTCCCGCTTTGCTGCCATTCGTTCTTTTCAGAAAATGATATGAATCTGGATTGCGCGGGGTAAGGCGCGCAGTAATAGACGTCTTGCCCGCCAAGAGCGCTTTTTGCCGACTGCATGGAATGCATGTGCGTGCTTAGGAACTTGGAGTTCTTTTCCATGCTTCCAAAAGAAGAGCCAAAAAGCATTGTACAGGTTGAGGCAAAAGACTTGTCAAGGACTGATAGCAAGTGCCCGGATTCCTGATTTTGCTTTTCCGCCATGCAACGACTCCACACATTCAATATATCGATGAACAAAGAATTTACATGATTCATTCGTTAAATGAAAATGAAATGAATTTTGCACCGAACTATGGCGGCCTAACTGCTATTTGATGGCGGATTTTTGCTTTCATTTAGCGCATATCCGCCATCGTTCGCGCGTCAAGGTCTAACCGCCAATGAAAATATATCCCACTTGAGGGTGCGCCTTGACTCAAGCGAGTCGGCAATCTGCGCGAGGAGGGCCGGCTTGACTTTCAGGTAGTCCGCGCGCGAAAACTCCGAATTGCCAATTGCGTATTTCTTGTTTTTCGTGTTGAAGCAGAACATGGAGTCGTTGACGTTCTCGCAGTTGTGCGAGAAATACAGGTCCGCGCACGACTCGCACGTGTCGATTTCCATGCTCCGGGTCAGGCGCTTGGACTGCGAACCCTTCATGCAAAAGGAGGATTCCCACACAGCCCAGGAGCCAAATATGTGCTCCGATTCGCGCGGCCAGAAATTGTAGGCGCATTTTTTCGAATACGCGCAGCCGTCAGTCCTGTAACAATCCTCAGAGTGCAAAAGCATTGCGCAGTCTATCATGTTATGGCTTATGCCGACGCCGTCGTCCATGGCGCTATATGCGATTGAATGGAGGCTCTTTGCCAGGGCGTCCACATCCATTTTCACAGATTCCGGGAACTTTTCGCCTGCATTGAGCCTGCCAATCTGGACCATCTCGTCTTCCGTTACAAAGCTGTTGCCGATTTTGTAGTTTTCCGCGAGGTTTGTCATGAATCCCGCAAGGTATGCTTTCCTGCCGCTAAGCGGAGACTTGCAGACAAGCCGCATCTTGACATGCCTTTTTAGGTAATCCTCGTAATTGTCAATGCCGCGCAATTCCCTGCCAAGGAGGAGGGACGACGTTTTAGTGAAAGCCCGTTCTATCGGCCCCATGTCGCCTTTGGAGTCCTCCACGGGGCTCTGGATGTCTATCACCGGCGCGTGCTTTCGCGCCCCCCGAACCACGTCCAAAAGCGAGAAAATGCGCTTGTCCCGCACAAGCATTGCCGTTATTTCAGAGAGCAGCTTGGACTTGATTGCGAGGTATTTGTCCTTTGGCAGGGCAAGATTGCCAATGCAATACGACTTGCTCCTAGCGCCGAAACAGAAGAAAAGCTCGCGCGAGTCCTGGCACCGCATGCAGTAATAGCAGTCGCTTGAGACGAGGTTTGTGAAGCATTCGAATTGCCGCCTGCCCTTGTGCCCGTCGCTAGACTTGAGTATGAAGGCTGACTCGGCGTCGCCGTGCACGCCGAACATGTGCTCGCATTTCCGAATCATGTAGGAATCCGCAACGTATTTCGAGTCCGACACTATGGACGAGCGGTAGATGAAATGGCTGTCTACCACGTTTGCGGATTCCTCGACGAATTTGGAATTTCCGAGAATTATGCTCCCCGAATACGCGAACCTTTCTCCGACTGATTCGATTATGCTGTCGATGTCCTTGACTTCGTTGATTGTTAGCGGAGCGAATTTGGCGCCCATGTCTATTTCAGAAAAGCCGATGAAGCGGGAGCCAGGCGCGTAGGACGAGGGGGCAAGCGCCAATAGCCCGCCCGACGATGCGGATTTCTCAATTCTAGGCATGGCCACGTATTCGGAAAGCCATTTTTCGTAATCCGAAAGCTCGCCAATATCCTTGCCAAGCAGGATTTTGCACGTGGATTTCCACGAGCGGTTGAGAAAATCATAAGTCTGGGCTGACATGCAGCACTGATTGCGCCTTGAAGGTATTTATAGCGTTCACTATTCCTTCTGATACGCTATTTCGCATTCCCTTACGACCCCTTGTAATATCCATAAACGCTAAGCGCGAATATGAGCGTGTACATGGCAAGCCCGTATACGCACACAGGCAGCCCAAACAGGCTGGAGCTGGAGCACGTGGTGCACACAATGCCTGAGGGGAAAAGCTCTCCTGCCGCAAGCGAGCCTGAGAAAAGCATGCCAGCAAATGACAGCACGCCTATTGCCTTGAGGAAATCCCTGGTTTTCATCTCATCCACCTTCATTTCTAATTTTTCTGGTAGAATCCGGCTATCTTGTCAGCCTCAAAGCCGGACGGGACTGTGCCCTTTGTCGCGTATACGTAAAGCGCCTGCGAGATTACCGCCTTGACAGGTATTGTGACAACGTAACCTGCCACAAGAGCTAATACGCCGAGGGCTACAAGGCCAAGCCCTATGCTCGCGCTGCTGCCTGACAGGAAAACGCCCGCAAGCAGGAGTATTACACCGGGAACGTAAAGGAACATCAGCGATATTGACGCTGTCATGCCCTCGCCCCAGGACTTTTGCACCAATCCGACGCTCTTCTTGAACGAGTCTATGACGCCCGCGTTCTCGGTGAGAATCACGGGCAAAGCGAAATAGGACACTATGGTCCATGATACCCCAATCAATCCGGCTACTATCTGCCCTATAATGTTCGTGTTGCCGCGCGAGTCCCTGCGCGAGAGGATGTTCATGATAAGCCCGATTGTCCCGCCTATGATTGCAAGCAGCGCGAGCTTCTGGGCCGCGCCCATGGACGCCGAGAATGCCTGGCCCATAGTGGGGTCCCTGCCTTCAAACCTTTCCCTTGCGCCAAACACCACCATGGCAGAGCTGAAATAGAACAGGAAATAGCCAATGAAATATATTATGAAAATCCCCACAAAAAACATCAGGCTGCCCGTATCGGCGCCAGCGCCAGCGGCTGCTGTTGTCAGGACCGTAGTGAAAAGCAGCCCCAGGACAAGAGCCACGAGCAGGATGCCGGAGATTATCGGGAGAATGAACATCCACGGCTCCTTCATCACAATCCTTATGCTTGCGATTGTCAGGGAAAAACCTCTGGATATAGTGTCGAATATGCCCATTGAAACCTCACCAAAATACCTACTGGCGGAGCATATATTTAAGCATTAACCCGAAGGCAAGCATGGAAACTGCATTGCCAGCGCGCCGCACCCGCATGAAAAACGCATTTCCAATTCTGGCAGATGCCAAAAAAGCCATTGCGGGAAAGGTTTATAACCAAGTTATACCAAACCAGTAATATATCAAACAAGCAGGATAGCGCCAATCATGGTTAGAGGTGAATTGAATGGCATTTGAGAAAAGAACAGCAGTTGATTTCGCAAAAACCAGGCCCGCGCTTTTGAAAATGAAGGGCATTTCCGAGAAAAACGTGACGGAGCACCTGAAGCTTTACAACGCATATGTGAACAAGTACAACGAGATAATGGACAAGATTTCCGCGTTCTCAAATGACGAGGCAAAGGCAGGGAACGGCACATACGCGCCAATTCGCGAATTGAGGGTTGAACTGACATTCGCAATGGGCGGCGTGAAAAACCACGAGGTATATTTTGCCAACCTGGGCGGCGAGGGCGGAAAGCCGGCAGGCGCGCTTTTGTCGCAGATTGAGAGGGATTTCGGCTCTTATGAAAGGCTCGAGGCTGAGCTTCGGGGCGCTGCGTCCTCGGCGCGCGGCTGGGCGCACCTCGCGTACGACAGGGAATACAAGAGGCTTTTTGTCTATGTCGGCGACGCGCAAAACACCTTCCCCATGTGGAACAATGTGCCGCTCATCGCGCTCGACGTATATGAGCACGCGTATTACTTTGATTACCAGACGGCGCGCGCGCCGTACATTGACGCGTTTTTCGCGAACCTCGACTGGAAAGACGTCGAGACGAGGTTTGAGGCTGCGAAGAAATAGGCAAGGTGGAAAAATTCATCTTCTTTTTCCCTTCTTTCCTTTTTCCTTTGATGCCATAAACTTGTTGGCAGATTAAAAAACCTAACTTAGTAAAATGCTTCCATGGCGTTTAATCTGGACTTAAATTTCAAACTCGACAAGCAGCAGAGGCTTGACTACCTACTTGCCTTCTTCGTCACGTGCCTGATGGCGTCCAACTTCATTGGCATGAAGGTGGCGCTTGTATATGGCATATCCATTTCCGTAGCCATAATCACATACCCCTTCTCGTTTGTCATAATAGACGCAGTAACTGCTGTTTACGGCAAGAAGACAGCACAGCACTTTGTCAATGTCGGCATGGTCATGCTCATAGTGGCGGGCATATTCACAATCATATCCCTTGCAGTGCCTGCGGCGCCCCGCTTTGCCTATGAGGCGCAATACCAGGCGCTTTTTGCAATATCGCTTCGCATGCTTGTGGCCGGGCTGATTGCCTATTACATAGCCCACACGCTCGGAATAAGCGTGTTCAGGGGGGCTTTTGAGTATTTCAAGAAGAAAAAGCTCTGGTTTGCGGCAAACGCCTCAAACATTGCAGGCGAATTCCTCGACACCATGATTTTCATGTACCTGGCGTTCCTCGGGGTCCCGGGCTTCCCTGCGGACTTCATATTCGCAATAGCCGTGCCGTGGTGGATATTCAAGTCGATTTTCAACGCGCTATCCACGCCTTTGGTGTACTGGGCGAAAAACTGGCTTGAGGCGGGAAATTAGTTTTCCTTAGATCTTGATTGCGCGCGAAATGCCGGGCAGGAGGTTTGCAAGTCTTGCCTTCTCGCGCACCTGCCCCAGCTCAATGGCAAGCCCTATGCAGTTCGTACATACGCCTTTTTGCTGGTTTTTGACGCACCTGAAATTGAGCGCATTGCGGAAAATGCGTATTTTTTCCATTTTTGATTCCGCTGGCTCATTGTCTTCAGCAAGCCTGACAAATGGGGCGACAAACCTGTAGCAGCCTGGGCTTATTGTCTTGTCAGGGTTGAGCTGGACAGCATCAAACACCATGATGCAATTATTAGGGATAATGTCGCCACGGCAAAAGCCCTCCACACAGTCTTCCCCTATGGAAACCCCCTTGGCAACTGCCCCCTGGCGCTTCGTGTACATGGAGCCGGGCACATGTTGTACGCTTGAGCCCGAAAGAAGGCCTGCCAGGTCCTGGGGCACTGGAACCGCTATGCCCGATTTTTCCAGTTCTGCGATTACAGGAATTGCTATGCTTTCCCTGAAATCGCGCTTTTGCAGGCTATTGAGAACATGGAATTCAAATCCGTTTTTGAGGAAATAGGCAAGTGATTCGCGCTGGACTTCCGATGCTGTGCGGCCGTTAAAGTGAGGGAAAGGATTTACGGAAAGAGTGAAAACAAGCCTGTTTTTCAATGTTGCCGGGAAAGCCGCAAATTTCCCTGCGACGGCGCTCTCAAATTCAGAAAAAAACTTTATCCCGGATGTGACAATCTCAACAAGCGAGTTTGGATTCGTGGCCAGGGCGTGCCTGGCGAGGTCTGAAATGTCCTTTGTGCCGCCAGGCGCAGTTTCAAAACTGTAGCAAAAAGGTTCGCTTATCGTGAAAGTAAGGTGTTCAGTTGCATTTCCCCGGAGGCGCTTTGCGGCGTACTCAAAATCAAGCATTGCATCCTTTGGCCCGCAGCCTGCAAAACAGCGCGCACAGCCGCGGTCACACCGCCCTGGATTGACAACCGAGTATTTGAGGCCTGGATTGGCTTTTTCTGAGGCGCGTGACAGCTCGGCAAGACGCTCACGTGATAGTTTCCTGCGTGAGTAGGAGTCAACCGCCGCTCCGGAGTTGGCCGGTTCAAGAGATGAACCATCCGGGGACCCAATATTGCCTTCTGAAGCCATAGATGGAATTTAGCAGTGGTAATTTATAAATATTTATGGTTAAATAAGCAGACAGTGTGCGGGGGTTTCGCTTTTTGCATCGCATTCCATGAGAATTCAGCCGTCCAGGGGATGATTGAGCATGGCGTTTGCAAGTGTCTGCGAAGCGTGGCGCATGTTCTCCTCATTCAGGGGCATTGGCTTGAATTCCCTGTCATGCCCGTTCTTGATTGCCAGATATATGTAAAAACCGTATTTTTTGCCTATGGTTGCAAGGCATATGGACAAATTGGCATC
>JAKALW010000054.1 GCA_021823945.1 Microcaldota archaeon | reverse complement strand
TGCAAGCACAAGATATTCAACGCGAAGATAAGATACGAGGGCGCGGACGGGAAAAAGCGCACAATCAATTCATTGTTCAAGTCATACATCAGGAAATCGACTGAGAAAATAATGAAAAAAACCGACAGGTTCGTCTCCGTGTTCAAGGACAATGCGGGCATATTCCGCTTCAGCCCGGATTACAACATAGCGGTCAAGGTAGAGACGCACAATGCGCCATCCGCACTTGATCCGTATGGCGGCGCGCTCACAGGCATTGTGGGTGTGAACCGCGACGTTTTGGGCGCGGGCATGGGCGCACGCTTTATATTCAACACGGACGTTTTCTGCTTCGCATCCCCGTATTACTCCGGCACATTGCCCCCGCACGTCCTCCACCCGAAAAGGATTTTTGAGGGTGTCAGGAAAGGCGTGGAGCACGGCGGGAACACCACCGGCGTGCCGACAGTGAACGGCAGCATAATTTTCGATGACAGGTTCCTTGGGCGCCCGCTTGTATATTGCGGCACCGGCGGCATAATGCCCGCAATGATAAATGGCAAGCCAAGCCACGTCAAGGAAGTCCTTGACGGCGACTTGGCCGTCATGGTGGGCGGCAGGGTCGGAAAAGACGGCATACACGGCGCCACCTTCTCCTCAATGGAAATACACGAGGGTTCCCCAGTAACCGCAGTCCAGATAGGCGACCCTATTACCCAGAGGAAAATGTACGACATGCTCCTTGTGGCGCGAGACAAGCAGTATTACAGGGCTATAACAGACAATGGCGCTGGCGGGCTTTCATCGTCAATTGGCGAGATGTCCCAGATGTCTGGCGGCTGCGAGATTTACCTTGACAAGGTCCCGCTCAAATATCCCGGGCTTGACCCGTGGGAAATATTGGTTTCAGAGTCCCAGGAAAGGATGACTGTCGCAGTTGCGCCGGAAAAGCTTGACGAGTTCATGGCGCTGTCAAAGCGCATGGAAGTCGAATCAACTGTTGTCGGCAAATTCACCAAGTCAGGAATGTTCATAGCCAAATTCGGCGACAGGACAGTCGCAAGCCTTGACATGGAATTCCTCCACGAAGGCGTGCCCCAGATGAAACTCGCGGCAAGAGCCGCGCCTGCAGTCCAAGATGCGGATAAGGACAATCCGCAACCAATCCAGCCAGCGCCTATTCCTTCTGTCCCATCGCAGTCCAATGAGAATCTTGGGAAAATGCTCCATGCCCTGCTTGGCAGGCTCAACATATGCTCCAAGGAATACGTTGTCAGGCAGTACGACCACGAGGTCCAGGGCACGTCTGTAAACAAGCCGCTTTCAGGCGCGAATAATGATGGCCCGTCGGACGCCGCAGTCCAGATGCCTGTCATGGGCGAGAAAAAAGGCATTGTGGTGTCAAACGGCATATGCCCCAAATACTCGGACTTTGGCGCCTATGGCATGTCGGCGTGCGCATTTGACGAGGCAGTGAGAAACGCCGTCGCAACCGGCGCGAACCCCTCAACTCTTGCAATGCTCGACAATTTCTGCTGGCCAGACCCTGTGCAGTCCGAGAAAACCCCGGACGGGGCGTACAAGCTTGGCGCGCTTGTGGACGCTTGCGTAGCGCTTTATGATTTCTCAATGGCGTACAAGGCGCCCATGATTTCAGGCAAGGACTCGATGAAGAACGACTTCAAGGGCCCGCAGGGAAAAATCTCAATCCCGCCGACTCTTTTGTACACGTGCGTGGCGGAAATGCCTGACGTCTCAAAGACATGCACAATGGACGCGAAAGCGGCAGGCGATGCCGTCTACGTGCTTGGCATGACAAAAAACGAGCTTGCCGGCTCTGAATACTACTCGCAAATCGGCGCAAAGGGCGGGAAAGCCCCGCTCCCGGACAGGAAAGTCCTGCCCAAGATGTACCTTAAGCTGCACAAGGCAATCATGGCAGGCGTCCTGCGCTCGTGCCATGACTGCTCTGACGGCGGCATTGCAGTGGCGCTTGCCGAGACAATGTTCGCAGGCGGCCTGGGCGCGACAATTGACATGTCTAAAATCCCGCATGGGGCTGGCATGAAAAACAATGAAATCCTGTTCTCGGAATCAGCGGGCAGGTTTGTAATTACAGTGCGCGAGCGCGACGCGGCGCGCTTTGAGAAAAAGCTTGCCGGATTCCCGCTTGCAAGGCTTGGCACTGTTGTCGCCGAGCCAGTATTCAAAATCACAGACTCGTCAGGCTCGGTCATAATTGACGAGAACATAAATTCGCTCAAGGATTCCTGGAAGAAAACACTTGCTTGGTAGGCGTTTAGAATGGAAAACCAACAAACTCCAGACAATCAACCCGGCTCGCCAGGGGGCAAGGCTGTCAAGGTGCTTGTGCTCTCGGGCTTTGGAATAAACTGCGAGAACGAGACAGCAAAGGCATTCGAGCTTGCGGGCGCATTGCCCAGGATAATGCACGCCACCGAGCTTATCGCCTCCCCCAAATCCCTGCTGGAATACGACATATTTGCAATACCCGGAGGGTTCTCGTTTGGCGACGACCTTGGTTCTGGCAAGGTGCTCGGCAACAAGCTCAAGGCGAAAATGTCGCCGGAAATCATGGAATTTGTCAGGTCCGGAAAACTGATAATCGGGATTTGCAACGGGTTCCAGACGCTTGTGAAGATTGGGCTTCTCCCGGCGACCGGCGGGAATTACATGGCGCAGGAAGCCACTGTCACTTACAATGATTCGGGCAGGTTCGAGGACAGGTGGGTATACATGAAAGCCAACCCGTCGTCATCCTGTATTTTCACAAAAGGCATTTCCGGCAGGCTATATCTCCCTGTCAGGCACGGGGAAGGCAAGTTCGTGCCGTCGTCAAACGCTCTCCTTGAAAAGATGTTTGTCAAGGGGCAGGTGGCGCTGCAGTACACCGACGAGTCAGGGAACCTGGCCGGATACCCGTATAACCCAAATGGCTCCATCCAGAACATAGCCGGGGTGTGCGACGAGTCCGGCAGGGTATTTGGCCTGATGCCGCACCCGGAGGCCTATCTATACCGGGAAAACCATCCCAGGTTTGCAAGGGGCGGCAAACTTGAGCCTTTGGGACTTGTCATTTTCAAGAATGCCGTGGATTATGTCAAGACAGAGAAGCTAAAGCAATGAACCGCTTCAAAAACACGTGAATATTATGCTAACACAACTGCGCGAGTCATGCGGGATAGTCGGGATGTACTCCTATGGGAAATCCGATGTCTCGTTCGAGCTTTTTTCAGGTCTCATAGCCGTCCAGCACAGGGGCCAGGATTCCGCAGGGATAGCGTCATACGACGGCGCAAGAATCAACATGATAAAAAACGTCGGGCTTGTGGCTGACGCGATGCCCGGGGAGTCGTACAGGCAGGCGGCAGGGTTTGCTGGCATCGGCCACGTCCGGTATCCGACAATCGGCGTGTCGTTTGCCCAGGACGCCCAGCCAATGGTGAAAAAGTTCGGGAAGCTCGAGGTGGCATTGGCGCACAATGGCAACATTGCGAATTACGGCACGCTTCGCGCACGGCTTGAAAAAGAGAATGACTTGTTGCTTGAGACCACCTGCGACACAGAGCTTGTGCTGTGGGTATTCGGAACCGAGCTTGAAAAAACAGGCGACGTTTTCGCGGCAGTCAAAAAATGCATGGATATCCTTGACGGCTCATATTCAATGGTGGCTGTGACAAGCCGGGGTGAGGTCGTGGCGTTTCGCGACCCCCTTGCAATCAAGCCGCTTGTGTATGGCAAGACCGACAAGGGCATATTTTTCGCATCAGAATCAGTGGCGCTTGACATAAACGGGTTCAAGCTCGCAAGGGACCTGAAACCGGGGGAAGTCATGGTGGTTTCTGCCAAGGGCACAGAGTCCAAAGTCGTCATGCCACCGAAAAGGACGGCGCACTGCATGTTCGAATACGTATATTTCGCAAGGCCGGACTCGGTCATGGACGGCAGGCTTGTTTACGATGTTCGGATTGAGCTTGGGAAACGCCTTGCCAGGCAGAAGCCAATCAGGGCCGACATGGTTGTCCCTGTCCCGGATACGGCCCGCGCCGCTGCCGAAGGGTACAGCCAGGAATCCAAAATCCCAGTTGTCGAGGGGCTTATCAAGAACAGGTATGTCGGCAGGACATTCATCATGCCAAGCCAGGCTAAGCGCGAGGCCGCGGTAAGGTTAAAGCTCAACGCTATTGCTGGAAAGCTTGCGGGCAAGAAAGTGGTCCTGATAGACGACAGCATTGTCAGGGGCACGACAATGGGCCCGATTGTCAGGCTTGTCAGGGCTGCAGGCGCAAAGCAGGTGCATGTCCGGATAACCTGCCCGCCAATCATATCCCCGTGCTTTTACGGCATTGACATCCCGACTTACAGGGAACTGATTGCCACCCGCATGTCTGTCGCGGAAATCGGGAAGTCCATAGGCGCGGATTCACTTGACTATCTCACTGTTGACAACCTGGTTGAATCAATAGGCATGCAAAAGGGCGAGTTGTGCCTTGGCTGCATAACAGACGATTACGTCACTGAATTCGGGCGGAAAATAGCAGGCAAGCTCAAGCTTGAGAAGGAATCGGACGTTGCAAGCCGAATGTGGGAACAGGACGTATGATTATCAAGTTTATTTGGGTGTGTGGGAGCGATGGAAAAATTCCTTCTTGTAGGGTCTGGCGGCCGCGAGCACGCGATTGCCCAGGCATTGTGCGAGGGCTCGAAAGCAAGGCTTTACGTAGCTGCAAGCTCCAACAACCCGGGCATCCATGCCCTGTGTCTTAAAACCGGCGGGGAAATGAAGACCCTTGACATACACAACCCCGCCCAGGTGGCCCAGTTCGCAAAGGCCAACTCAATTTCACTTGCGTTCTCTTCCCCGGACGCCACCTTGGAGGCGGGGGTTTCAGACAAGCTTATCGAGCTTGGAATACCGACAGCGTCGCCAACGCGCGCCGCAAGCAGGCTCGAGTGGGACAAGGCATTCGCCCGCAAGCTAATGAAAAAGCACAATGTCCCGGGGCAGATAAAGTATGGGCATTTCAAGTCCGAAAAGCCGGCGCACGCATTCATAGACGAACTTGGAGGCAACGTCGCAATCAAGCCGGTCGGGCTGACAGGCGGCAAGGGCGTGCGGATTTCAGGCATACATCTTGCAACAATTGAAGATTCGAAAAAATACGCAAGCGAAGTCATCAAGTCAGGAATCGGCGGCAAGGGCGGGGTCGTAATCGAGGAAAAGCTTGACGGCGAGGAATTCACCCTCCAGGCATTCTCGGACGGCAGGAAACTTTACGGCATGCCGCTTGTCCAGGACCACAAGCTCGCGTACGAGGGCGACAGTGGCCCGAACACGGGCGGCATGGGCAGTTATTCAGATGCTAACCACCTTCTTCCGTTCGCGCCAGCCCACGACTATTTCGAGGGAATGCGCATAATGACCAAGATTGTCAATTCCTTCCACAAGGAGACAGGCGGCTATTTCCGCGGCGTATTGTACGGGCAGTTCATGAAAACCGCAGACGGCATAAAAGTAATCGAGTTCAACTCGCGCTTTGGCGACCCGGAAGCCATGAACGTCATGTCTATTTTCAAAGGCGACCTGTTTTCCTCATTGCATTCATTGTCGCAGGGCGACTTGAAGATAGACGGCTATTTCGAGAAAAAGGCCACTGTCTGCAAATACCTGGTGCCGGAAGGATATCCAATCAAGTCCCTCACTGGCCAGAAACTGTCCGTGGACCTGCCAAGCGTGAGCGCTCATGGCGCCAAAATCTATTTCGCGTCAATAGAGGAAAAGGAGGACGGCAATCTCTACACTCTCAGCTCGCGGACAATCGGGATTGTGGGGATAGCCGACACTATAGGCGAAGCGCAGTCGCTTGCGGAAGCAGCATGCGCGCACGTCAAGGGCCCGGTATGGCACAGGAAAGACATTGGCACGGCAGCGCTTATCCAGAAAAGGGTGGACCACGTGCTGTCATTCCCGCCGCGGAAAAAGGACTATTCGGAAGACCACGACCTGATTTAACGCTTCTTGTCCAACTGCTCCAGCGAAAACAAGCAAATTTCCCCATCGGCTTAATCGAGTGTTCAAGTTTTCCTTCTCTACTTGTAGGCAAACACCAAGTAAGCCGTGTGCATGAGCCCGATGTTTTCCGGCCGAAAGCCGCTTTCGCGCACCAGATAATTGCGCACAATGCACTCAAGCGTGATTGTCTGTTTGAATCCCGCCTTGTTGCATTCCTCGACGAATTTGGCCACCTGCTGCGAGTGCGGGAGATAGCCTGCAAGCACGCCTGTCTCGTTTAATGCATTGAATGCCAACCCTACTGCTTTTTCCGAATCAGCCAGGTCAAGCGTTACCAGGTCCACTCCAGTTTCCTCGATTCCGTCGAAAATTGATTTGTTCTTTATCTTGACGTTTTTGAGGTCAGCGCGCTTAACGTTCTCTTCAGAAAGCTTTGCGAAGTCCTCGCGCCACTCATAGCTAGTGACTGACTTTGCTATGTTCCCAAGCGCGATTGCCAGGAACCCGCTGCCAGAGCCAGCATCTACAACCACGGACTTTTTTCCAATGCCCGAATACGCCACTATCATGCCGAAATCCTTTGGTATTATGACAGCGGGCCCGCGCTTTAGCCCCCTGAGAATCTTTGGGAAAAAAATGTCCATATGATATCACGCTCGCATTTTGTTTGGTTTTATCGGATAGCAAACCTGCTCCCGCTTTGGCAAAACTTACTGCCGCGCCAGGGTGGCAATTCCTGTTAGGGCCGCATCCCCTGATGGTTCCTTGCCAGTTTCTCCATCTGCATCCGCGCGCCTCATTTTCGCCCTGATTTCAGCTGACTTCTTTTCAAATACCCATTCCATTATAGGCTTCAGGCTCAGGATGTCCTCTGCGTTGTACCTGACAAGCCTGTCAAGCGCCGCCTCGTCATGATTGTATTCGTACCTGTTCCACATCTTGACCGCGTCATAGCCCGTAAGCCCAGCCATGTCGCCCATGCGCTCCAAGCCGAACAAGGGCTCGATTTTTTTCAGGCCTCCTGCTATGCCGAGGCTTTTCAGCACTGGTCGCAGGTCTATGTGGAGATGGTTGAAGTTCACTTCCGGATAATGCTTTTTCAAAAACGGGATGTCAAATGCCTTGCCATTGAATGTCACAAGGACGGAGTATTTTGATATGTCCGCGAAGAACTCGTCCATGTTTTTCCCATGGACATATGAATGCACGTCCTCGCCGTCATAAACTCCGACGACCGTTACCTTTGAGAGCTGTGGCGAAAGCCCGGTCGTTTCAATGTCCAGGTATCCTATCCTGTTCCCAAAGCTTTTCCAGCCGCGCCACACGTGCTCATATGGCACTGTGCGGGAAAAGAACGAATGGTCGCCAGAGTCCAGGCAGGAAAGCGACTTTTCAGCCCACATGCTTATTTTTTTAGCCGCGCCCTCTCCCACGACTTTCCGAAGCCCCGCCTCATCG
>JAKALW010000053.1 GCA_021823945.1 Microcaldota archaeon | reverse complement strand
GCCTTCAATGCCCGGGCTATGAACCTGAAAAGCCCATCACGACTGATTTTCCTGACGCCGCCCGCCCGGACTTCCCCTGACCGTATCAGCGCTCCCGTGAAATTCCTGTTCACGCCCGCGCGCAGAATCGCCTTGGCGTCCGACTGGTCGTCGCCGACGTAGAGCACATGCCGTTCCTTGTTGCGGCGCACAATGGCGTCCAGGGCGTCCGCTTTTGTCTTGGCGCCGGGCGGGAGGAATTCCACAGCTTTTCGCCCAGCAAGGACCGTGGCGCCCGTCCCCTTTGCGAAGCCGCGCATGGAACGTTTCACGCTTCCAAGCCGGGCTTTCCCGACATTGCGGTAATGCAGGGCGAATCCGGAGGGCTTTTCCTCGACAAATAACCCGCGGACGCCGGAAAAGCGCTTTTTGGCAAGCGCGAGCAGGTTCCGCATGCCGCGCCCCATCCTAATTTGCCTGTTGCCGTGCGAGCCAATCACGCGCGCCTTCACGCCCGCAAGCTGTTTTCGGGCAAATGTTCCCGGCCGCCCGGTCAGGATTGCCAAATCCGCTATGGCTGAAAGTTCCCTGAGCTTGTGCAGTGTGCTTTGCCCTATCCTGGCATCGCCGGGCCTGGGCGTTATCGGAGCCAGCGTGCCGTCGAAATCAAGCACTACCAGCGGCCTTCGAGCTCTCCTGAGAGGTTTTGGCATGGAAAGGTTTTGGGCGGGAGGAATAAAAACACCTGGGCGCGGAATGTGCCCGCGGGCGGAACGGCAGGCTGCAAATGCTATATAAAAGTTGGGCAGCATTAATGTGGCATGGCAATCGAAGATGTACTATCAGGGTTCGGATTTGAAGCCCGCGACCTTGCTGTCGCAGCCTTGACACTCGTGTTCGGATATATTATTGGCAAGGCGGCCAAGCAATTCGTGCTCAATTTGGCAGAATCAAGCGGGGTTCGGCAAAAGCTCCGGTTCGGGATTGAGAAGGAGGCCAAGAAATTGGGCTTCAGCCTGGACTTCGCCTACATGGGCGCCATAATCCTGGAATACGTCATATACGTGCTTGCGATATTCCTGGCGCTTCGGGCGCTCAGCATCGAGATAGGCATGAACACAATCCTGCTGCCCATAATAGCCTACATCCCGAACATCCTTGGCGCGGCAATAACGCTTCTTGTCGGAAGCGCGATAGTGGAGATTGCGGCTGACATCGTGAAATACAGGCTGCATGACGCCATAGATGAAAAGTCGGGGGATATGGGCCCCATGAACATCTCGACCCCCATCGCATCCGTGGTCAGGTATTTCCTGTATAGCATAATATTCATAACCGCGTTTTTGCAGCTGGGGCTGAGGGCTGAAGGGCTGCTCGCATTTGTTTTGAACGCGGCAGTTGTATTTCTGGCTGCGGTTGCCGCGCTCGGAGTGTTCTCGCTTAAAGACCAGGTTCCAAACCTGTCCGCTGGATATTACCTCAAGCGGGGCAAAATAATAGAGCAGGGGGACAGGCTAAGCGCGTACGGCATTTCCGGCGAGGTCGAAATGGTCACTTCGTTCGCTACAATCGTAAGGAACGCGAAAGGCATCCATTACATCCCGAACGCGAAAATAACCGGCGGCGTCTTTTCAATTGAGAAAAAGAAGAAGAAGAAGGACTAGTGCCGCAACAGGCTCGTGTATAGCTCCAGATGCTTGCGGTAGCCGATTTCAGCATCAAGCGCCTCCCGGAAAAACTTCTTGCCCGCATTTCCCATAGTCGCCCTCAGCCCAGGGTCGCCGGCAAGGGATGCAAGCTCCCGCGCAAGCGCATTGAAGTCCCCGATATCGAAAAGATAGCCATTGGAGCCGTTTTTTACCTGGACGGGTATGCCGCCAACATTGGAGCCCACGATTGGCTTGCCAAAAAGCATTCCCTGCGAGACTGTCAGACCAAAACCCTCGTGCACCGACGGCTGGACCACCACGTCGCATGCCGCATAAAGCTTGTTGACCTCCTCGTCGGGCAGGTAGCCTGTGAAAATCACTTGCCGCGATACGCCCAATTCATTTGCAAGGGAAACCAGCGATTCCTTGTATCCGCCGCGCTCCTTGCCCATGAGCTTTTGCGTGAACGAGCCATTGCCGACAAAGACGCATTTCGCGCTTGGGAACTGGGCCGCGACCTTTTCCATGGCGCGCACGAGGACCTCCTGGCCCTTGCGCGGGTCCATCCTGCTCACGCACAATATGAGAAAGTCGCTCTCAGCAATGCCCAGCTTTTTCCGTGCGTCATTTTCCCCCTTGACAATATACTCCTCAGGGTCGATGAAAGGGAAGATTTGGACGATTTTATCTGCGGGGAGCCCGGCAGCGGACGCAGCGGACGCGTATTCGGCAGTCGAGAGCACCACGCGGTCGTAATCTGCCATGTAGCCGGCGATGAAACTTTTCCAGTTGGCGTTCATGCCGGCGCTGAAAGGGATGTGGAACGTGAAAACCTTTGGCACCTTTAGGCTTTCAAGCATTCCGGCGAGCGGGAGGAGCTGGAAGTCATGGATGTGGAGAATGTCGAAAGGCTTGTAGTCGTATGTGTCAAGCACGTATTCAGCCAGTTTCCCGCTGACTTTGAGGTAGTCGGAAAATTCAGGGAGAGACCTCGGGTCCGCGGCTATGTCGCCTGAAAGGTGCGTGGCATTGAGCAGGGATTCCTTGAACCTCATATAGCCGCCCATGGCTTCCGCGCCCACGCCCTCGACATTGGTGCGCAGGAGCGGGATGCCTGATGAAAAATCTATCGCTTCAATGCTTTGAGTCTTGAAATGCATGACGCGGAAGTCATGGCCTCCCTGGATGAATTTCTTGCCCAGGGCATTGACGTATTTGGTAAGGCCGCCCATGTATGGCAGGAAAGATTGGCTCACGCTGCAGATGCTCATATATTTTTCCATATGCGGGATATTTGCCGGCATATTATAAAACCCTGACGCCCGGCTTTTGCGGAAGAGACGTGCACCAGCTGTTGCGGCGCAGAAGCTGGGCAGCGCGCGCAGCCAGCCAGTGAGTACGGAAGGAATGCAAGATTAATGCGCAATGAATATATTCAGTCATGGCCCAAAGCATTGGCATGTACCCGACAATTAAAAAAATCAAGGAAGAGCTGAAGGCCAATGCGGACGAGAAGACAAAGGAGAGCGGCAAGAGGTTTTTCAAGGAAAAAATCGAGCTATATGGCGTCAAGACCGGCACTGTCGTGAAAATAGCCAACAAATACTGGAAGGAGTCGGCCGGGAAACTTGGAAAGGAAGAAGTGTTCGCCCTGTGCGAGGAGCTTTTCAAGTCTGACTATTGCGAGGAGGCGTTCGTGGTGTCCACGTGGGTGCCAAAACTCGCAAAACAGTTCGAGCCTGCCGACCTCGGGATTTTCAGGTCGTGGATTGACAGGTATATCAACAACTGGGCAAAGTGCGACGGCTTTTGCAACCATTCAATAGGGGACTTCATGGACATGTACCCTGAAAGGGTAGCAGACCTGAAAGTTTGGGCAAAATCAAAAAACAGGTGGATGAGGCGCGCCGCAGCCGTTTCGCTGATTGTCCCCGCCAAAAGGGGCAGGTTCCTAAAAGACGCCTTTGAAATTGCAGATATCCTGCTTTTGGACCCGGACGACATGGTGCAGAAAGGCTATGGCTGGCTTTTGAAGGAGGAGAGCAGGAAACACCAGAAAGAGGTCTTTGACTACGTGGTGAAACACCGCAAGGTCATGCCGCGCACTGCCTTGAGGTATGCAATCGAGCTTATGCCCAAAGAAATGAGAACGGAGGCAATGAAAAAATAATGATATTGCCCAGCTACACGTTACATGGATATTTATAAGTTATAACAATTAAATTACTATATGAAGTTCAGCCATAATGATAATTCAAATGATAATTCAAACGATAATTCAAATGCCAATTTCAAGAAAATAAGCGCATTCAAGAAATTGGCAGTTCCATTAACCGCAGCAGCTGCAGTAGCACTTTTTTTCATGCTCAAGCCATCGAGCGACGGCCCAGTAAAACACGTGCCAGGCGGCAATTGGCAGGCCAGCCATTTGAAAAGCGACCAAATAAAGCAGGCTGCGCTCAATGCTTTCAGCGGAGTTTTCGAAGCCAAGGGAAAAATGGATGCACAGGAAGTCATGGATGAATGCTACAATGCCAAGAAAATGCTCCAGCAAGCAAAGAAAGTGGGCAAAGACGAGCAGGCGCTCGTTGTCGGCAAAATAGTTGATGGTTCCATAGTTGAAAAGCACATCCTCATAAGCAAGAGGCCCGACTGCGGAAAAACAGTGGTTTCCAGCGACGGCAAATTCTCAATATCCCGGGCAAGCAAGGAAAAGGACCCTGGCGGAGTCTATTCCGAGATGTTCGTGCAAAAAAATGGCGGGGAAGGCGAGTGGGTTGTGCTTGCGGCGAAGATTTTCGCGTCAAGCCGCTCTCTGGGGAAAAGGCATTACCTGGTCTGCCCGTTCTCAAGCAGCCTGTACTCGGGAAAGCTCGCCGAGGAGGGAATAGGGTATCTCAAGGCTGCGGATTCCATTGCAAGGGCCGCGATACTGAAATTTTCCGGCAGGAAGGAATTGCCCCCGCTTCTTGAAAAGGTGCCAAGGAATGCAAACGCGCTTATCGCAATTGTCGAGGCAATGGATCCTGCGCTCCTTGGCAATGAAAAGGCTATTGAAAAGGCGCTTTCGCGCTTCCTATTCAATGTCGCGATACACAGGAACCAGGCAAAGTTCCTTACAAACAGCTCGGCTGGCGCAGTAGGGCCTTACCAGATAATCGGCAGGACGGAAAAGAACCTTCTCAAGAATTACTCCGACGACCCGCTTAAGGTATTCAAGGCTTGGGCAGAAGAGTCAGGCTATCCTCCCTACAAGTGGCTAAACAAGACAAATGACCGCGGGGATTTCATCTATTCCTCAATCCTTGCGTATTATCATCACTTTGACATTCTCTCAAACCTAAAAGCGCGCCTCAGGGTCAATGGGCTGCCGGACGCGATTTACCAAAACGAGCTACAGACAATGTGCGCAATTGCCTCTGGATACAATGGCGGAGTGCACAATGCCTGGGAAAAAATAACTGCTTCAATCACCGACACCGTGACTGTCAATGTCACAAGAAAAGTCAAGGTGCCGTATAAGGATAAGAAGGGAAGGAAAAAATTCCGCATGGAAAAGAAGCAGTTCGAGGAAACCCGCATCCGGGTTGATTGGGACCATCTTTCACAGGATAGGAAAGACAAGGTCCAGAAATGGAATGAGGCCGAATACGACAAAGGGCTCAAATACATTGGCACAATAAGGAACAGGCTTGCGGAAAACCTCGGCTATGTTGTCAAGACAAGCGTATTTTGGAATCCTGTGGACGACGCAAACGGCAACAGCTCGAGCCATGTGCTCACAATAGACCCAAATTCCAAGGAAAACGCAAATGTGGAAGTGGAAAGGAAAAAACACCACAAGAAGGCGGCAAAACATTCCAAGGCAGGCACAAGGAAAAAAAGGCACAACTAAGTGCCTCTTCCAGTTCCTGATTTTTCCCTACACGCACTTCACAGCCTGCTTGTGCACGCCTTTGACTGCCCTGCCGGAAGGGTCCGACATTCCCTCAAATGCCTTGCTCCACCGAAACGCGGTCGGGGTCGAGCACGCAATTGACGGCCCCACAGGCACTGTCTCTGCGGCAGCGGGGCTTGGGAAATGCTCCTCGAAAATGCCCCTGTAATAATATTCCTCCTTTGACGCGGGCGGCTTGACCGGGAACCTCTTTGCGGCCTGGGCCATCATCTTGTCCGTTACAGCCTCGGAAGCGTGCTTTTTCAGGTAATCTATCCAGCCATAGCCCACGCCGTCCGAGAACTGCTCTTTTTGGCGCCAGAGCACGTCGTAGGGAAGATAGCCCTCAAATGCCTTCCGCAGGACGTTTTTCTCGATTTTGTCCCCAGGGCACATCTTGTCCTCCGGGTCGATTGACATTGCATAATCCAGGAACTCGCGGTCCAAAAATGGCACGCGCGCCTCAAGCCCCCACGCGCTTGTGGCCTTGTTCGCGCGCAGGCAGTCGTACTTGCTCAAGGAAAAGAGTTTCCTGACAGTCTCCTCATGGAACTCTTTCGCGTCAGGCGCCATGTGGAAATACAGATAGCCGCCGAAAACCTCGTCCGCGCCCTCGCCGGAAAGCACCATCTTGATGCCGTAGGACTTGATTTTTCGCGCCATGAGGTACATTGGCGTCGCCGCGCGGATTGTGGTGACGTCGAACGTCTCGAGGTGGTATATCACGTCGCTTATGGCGTCAAAGCCCTCCTGGATTGTGAACTTTATCTCGTGATGGGCAGTGCCCAGGTATTTCGCCACGTCGCGGGCGTATTTGGCGTCAGGCGAGCCCTCAAGCCCTACTGAAAACGAATGCAGGCGGGGCCACCACGCCTCCTCCTTTCCCCCCGACTCCACGCGCATTTTCCTGTATTTTGACGCTATGGCTGCGATGATTGAGGAATCAAGCCCGCCCGAAATCAGCACTCCGTAAGGGACGTCTGACATGAGCTGCCTCTCGACTGCCGCCTCGAGCTTCCCGCGCAATGCCTCAAGCGAGACTTTCCCTGCTGGAATCCCGTGCGCCCACTGCGGGTCATACCATTTTGTGAATTCGCCTTTGCTTCCCGTGAAATAATGCCCAGGCGGGAATTCCCGGATCTTCGGGCAGAATTCAGACAATGACTTGAGCTCGCTTGCGATGTGGACAATCCCGTCTTTGTCCCAGCCCAGGTAAAGCGGAACAATGCCCATGTGGTCTCGGGCTATGAAGTAATCGCCCTTTTTCGGGTCATAAATTGCAAAGGCGAATATGCCGTTTAGCATGTCAAGGAAGGCGGGGCCGTACTCGTCGTAAAGATAGAGAAGAACCTCGCAGTCCGACTTGGTCTTCCACTCGTGATTTTTCTTGAGCCTGCATTCCAAAAGCGCGTGGTTGTAAATCTCGCCGTTTGCCACAAGCGCCCTGCCGGAAAGCGAGTCAAAAAGCGGCTGGGCGCCGCCCTCCACGTCGACAATCGAGAGCCTTTCGTGCGCAAGAATAGCCTTGCCGTCGTCGAATATCCCGCTCCAATCAGGCCCCCTGTGCCGCACAAGGCCCGCCATCTTCAATGCGCGCCTGCGCATTTCCTCGCCGCGCTTGCCGATTCCGAATATTCCGATTATCCCGCACATATGAGCACCCCTGATTGATTGGAAAACAATGCCAGGATGCGGCAGGAGCCGGATATAAAGATATTGCAAGAAAATAGATAATTTTTATAATAATTTGGATAAATAAGCCGAAAAAATGGAAATATTCCAAAAATATGCTAAAATACGGGATTGATGATTTCAATATTAGGCTAAGATAAGGGATTTGTGATTTCAAAAAATGACCTCCTCCCCGGACTAAAGTCCGGGGTATCCCATTGACTTAGAAGTCTCTAAGAGTCCTTTGACCGTCTTGAGCCTGCACATAATCCCTTGTGGTTTC
>JAKALW010000052.1 GCA_021823945.1 Microcaldota archaeon | reverse complement strand
AGTTCGCGATGAATCGTTACCAAATCGATCCGCTCAGCGATGCCCGGGTCGCCTTCGGACTGACGCGGCTCCTGCGCAGGGAGCATTTCGACCTGGTCCACGCCCATGCTTCCAAGCCGGGCTTTCCGTTTTGGCATGGCAAATTTTTGCCGGCAAAACTTATCCGGCGATTTTTCCATGGCGTGCTCACATGCCTCTTTTCAGCCTGCCGCACTGACTGCCCGTTCTGCCTCTGCAATCTCGCCCATTTCCAGCTGGAAAACACGTTTTTTCGAGAATGCAAGCGTATCTGCTATGGCGGCTGCCCTTGCCTTGTCGAGCCCGAGCGCGGCGCAGGACACTATCATTGCGGCGCGAAGGGTCTTTTTCCTGTGCGAGAAAATCGCGGTCACGAAAGCGTCCGATGCCTTTCCAGCAGAATTCCCCCCTGTTTTCTCAAGCACAATTATCTGGGAATCGACTTGCGGCGGCGGGGAGAAGGCGCCCGCCGGCACGCCGAGCCTGTACGACACCTCGAAAGCCTTTCCCGCCTGGACTGAAAGCCGCGAGTATTTGCGCTCGCCGGGCTTTGCGCCTATCCTTTCCGCAAATTCCTTCTGGAGGCAGAAAACAGCCCTGGAAAAATCCATTTTCGCCACCTTGAAGAGTATCTTGGAACTGATGTAGTATGGCAGGTTTCCGCATACTATGTCAAAATCCGCGCCAGGCTTGTAATCAAGGAAATCCTGGCATATTATCCTGAGGTTTTTTTGGTTTCCAAGCCTGAACTCGAGCGCGCTGGCCATGTCCGGGTCCTTTTCAACGCACACGAGGAGCTTCGGCTTGTGCCTGAGGATATGCTCAGTCAGGTTGCCAGTTCCTGGCCCGATTTCAAGCACGTTTTTCCCGCGCGGCACGCAAAGCGTGGCCTCGGCCTTGAGGAATTTCTCGCTTACAAGCAGGTGCTGCCCCAGGCTTTTTTTCAACATGATATCAACAGTGGACTTTCCGAAATATAATCATATGTGAAATGCCCGGCGGCATGCCGGTTTGGGTTGCACGGCGATGCACAAAGCCAAAGCTATGCTTTATTGGAAACGATTTTTCATGCGCGCGCGCTGGGGGGCGCAGCATGCCAAGAAGTGCACGCGCTTCATGCCGGCGGCTTGACAAAGAGGTAATACTTTTCAATGCCCGTTATCTCGTTGTTTATCCTCTGCACTATTATGCTTGCCGGGTCAGTAAGCAGTGGCACCCTTGTCTTGAGGTCCTCAAATGACACGAAAGGCTTGCGCTCGCGCTCCGACAATATCTCCTCAAGGTGCTTTTTCCCGACTCCCGGAAGAAGCTCGAGCTGGTGCAGTCTGGTTGACACAGAGCCGCACTTGTTGAAGAAGCCTATGAAGTCGGCTTCGCGCTCCATGACTATTTTCTTCAGGACCGGGTTCAATTCAGACCTGGCAGTGTTTGAAAGCTCGCTTACTGAGAGCCTGGTCTTTATCCTGTCGACCTCGACCCTGTTGACCTTGCCTATGCTGACTTTCTGCTCAAGCGACACTTTCTGCTCGGGCTTTATGGTGACTTCCAGTAGCTTGAAGAACTTGGTGCCGATTATCTGGGCCACCGGCTCCCTTGTCCTGTCCATGCTCTTCCCTGTTGGCAGGAAATCAAGCACGTAACCGAAGTCTTCCATTAGTTCGTCCATTTGCTACTCCCCTGTCTTGATATTATGGATGTGAATGCCTTTCTGGCAAGCCCTCAGGTTTTCTCGGCCTTCTTGGATTTCCTCTCCTTTTTGGGCTTTGCCTCTTCCGTTGTCGGAGCCTCCTCTTTCTCTTCCTTTTCCTTCTTCGGCTCCTCTTTGGCAGCCTCTTCCGCCGCAGCCTGCGCCTTTGCCTCGGCAGCAGCCTTTGCCGCGTCGTCCGCAATCTTCTGCTCCGCGACCTTCTTAGCGTGCTCCTGAGCCTTTTCCTGGTACGGCGCGAGGATGTCGAATATCTTGTCCTGCTTGTCCTGGGATATCTCTGGGTTTTCCTTGGCGAGTATCGCGGCAAGCTGGGACTTGAACCTGGGTATTATGTCAGCGACCTTGATTGCGCTTTCCTCGCTCACTCCCAACTCGACGACGTCGTCGACAAGCTGTTGCGCCTCCTTCTCGGAAATCTTAGCGAATTTTTCGCAATAGGCAAGGCTTCCCACCTGCTCGTAAAGGAGGTCTCCGTCCTTGCCGCGCTGCCTAAGTATTTCCTTCGCCTTGGCGAGCGTGACGTGTTTTGTTGAGTTGATTGTTTTGCCTATCATGTGTGCACCTTGAAGCTGCTATCCGTCATTCCTTTGTCTTTTTAACCCGCGGCTGCCTCGCTTTCACAGCGGCCTTTTCCTTGATTGCCTCTTGCAGGTGCACTGGCGGGATTACGAGCTCCTTTAGCGCCCTGCCGTCCTTTATCTGGACCAGGTATGCCTTGCCGCGCGTCCCCACTATGGTGCCGTGCCTGCCCCTGTACCTCGGGTGCGGCATGCCCGTGAACCTTACTTTCAGGTCCACGACAACCTTGTCGCCTGTCTTGAATGACTGGACGAGCTGGTTTACTGTGAGCTTGTTGTTTGTCATGCCAAGGAGCCTGCTCCTTTTTGACATCTTGCCTTTTGAACGCTTTGCCATCAAAATCAATCCTCTCTTTTTAAGCACTCGCGAGACCTAAACCAAAACCCAGTTTCAGCCTATAAACTAATCAAAAACCTCGCATTTCGTATTTTTATTTATATATCTATGTTTTTAAACCCATCCAAACAAATACTTTTGTTTAAAAACATAGGTGGTTCCCAATGGCAGGAGTCAGGATAGGCAAGCCGTCTTTCAAAATCGAGAACATCGTAGCAAGCGCTAACCTTGGCCTTGAAATAGACCTGTATTCCATAGCATACAAGGTCCACGACGTGGAATACGAGCCCGAGCAGTTTCCCGGCGCCATACTCAAGATAAAGGACCCCAAATCGTCCCTTCTCCTGTTCAAAAACGGCAAAATCATATGCACAGGCTGCACCTCCGAGAAAATGGTCTCCGACGCAATCAAGAAGACCATGAAAATCCTTGAAGGCTATTCGACCAAGACTGGTCCGCAGAACAAGAATCCCAAGTTCGACATTGTCAACATAGTCGCGTCAGCGGCCCTTGGCGTGGAGCTTGACTTGTACACGATAGCGTACAAGGTGAAAAACGTCGAATACGAGCCAGAGCAGTTCCCGGGCGCGATATTGAAATTCCTCGACCCGAAATCCTCGCTTCTCCTCTTCAAGAACGGGAAAGTCATCTGCACTGGCGCAAGGAGCGAGGCGGGCGTGCTTGAGGCGCTCATCCGCGCAGTGAAGGTAGTCCAGCCCTACGCGAGCAGGCTTGAATCCTGAAAAAAGGCAAATTTGCCTTTTCCAATCCTTTTCCATACCATTTTTTCCTATTTCTTGTTTTTTGGGTCCCGCTTTCCCCAATTCCTGTTCCCATGGCTATTTTCCGCAATATTTTCGGGAACTGCCGTTGTTTCCTCTAGGAACTGCCGTTGTTTCCTCTATATAAAATAATTATTATTATAAAGGGGTTCATTGCATAAGCGGAAGCAATGTCAAAAGTTCGTGGGATAAAGGCATTACTCTTACTTCCAGCATTTGCGCTATTTTTCATGCTGCCTGCCGGTTTTGCAGTTGGCGTGACAGGCACGTGCAGCGGCTCGCCGTCAGTTGGCTGCTCCGCGCTTAGCTATGACAATTGCGTGCAGGTCCCGGGCTGCAACCCGAACAGCGCGGGCGGCTCCTGCGCGACTGCGCCAGGAGGCAATGTCAATGGGCACACGTATGGCTGGTACTGCCGGGGTCCAAACGGCGACCCGGACTACTGCAGCGAATACTCCTCATTTTCAAACGGCGTGATATATTACCCGTCCCGAAACGCCTCTGCGTGCGCGAGTTACCCCTGCACTGTTGGCGGGCAGACTGCATATGGGTGCCAGTGGACTGGCTCCCAATGCGGCGGCTCGCCCTCATCCTGCTCTGGCGTGCCTTCCGGCCTGTGCGCCCTCCTGGGCTGCACATGGACGTCCGCGTCAGGCAGCGGCCCGACAACCCCAGTTATAACGCTCGCCCCAAACCCCGGCGAGCCCGCAGACATTTATTCCGCTTCCCCGACATCGCAGGACCCTGACGGCGACACTGTCTATTACTATTACCAATGGACTGCAAATGGCTCAAGCACGGTGCTGAAAACAGACGGGAACCCCATTGGCTCTACTGGCACGCCCAAGCTTGCAAGCAGCCTCAACTGCTCGCTGTATCCCCAATGCGCTGGGGCGAAAAACGTCACTGTTTCAGTGACAGCCTGGTCGTCGCAAGGCGCCACTGACGGCACATGCATGGGCGCCCACTCTTTCGACTGCTCTTCATATCAGGTTACCTCGACAACAGGAGGCGGCTATTCCTATCCTGACGGATGTTCCCAGGATGCGCCAACTTTTTGCCAGGTCGTGAACACTGGCTGCGATGGCCTAAATGGAGACGGGACTTCCTGCCATGACGGATGCGGCATATGCCCGAGCGGCGTGGAAACCTTTGCATGCGCTGGGACTTTTGCATGCAGTGATATGGACACCCCGTCCATGTGCTCATCCTTGGGCTGCACATGGCATCAAACCGGCACTGCCAACCCGCTTAGCTCCTCTGCCTCAAAAACAGCCCAAATAGACCAGGTGTCAATCCCTCATGCGCCCACAGCGCAAATCACGAGCGTCTCGCCAAACCCCGCAACACCAACCCAGATGGCTTACGCGCAGGTGCAGGCAACTGACCTGGACAATGACAATGTCACAATCAACATTGAGTTCCACGACCAATATAATGTCGTGGAAAAGACAATAGCCTGCCCGTCAACAAAACAGCCATACGCGTGCAGCGGCGCATTGCAGTGCACGCCTGCTTTGTGCACGGCCGGCAGGAACATATCTGTCTGGGCGCAATCAAGCGACGGGCTGCTCACCTCGCCATGGGCCAGCATGAACATCACCATCGCCCCTGAGCCGACAGTTGCCCCAACAGGCGACTTGAGCTCGCTTATCCCGCTTGCAATCGCAATAGTGCTTTCCGGCTATGCAATAGCGTACATGGCGTCGCAGATGTTCAATCTATAAGGGTGGAATTGTTTTGGGAACTTTGGCATCTTGGGTCAAAATTGAAATGCAGGAGCTCTTCACCACAGTGATAATCCTGGCTGTTATAGGCGGGGCCTTCCTGGCAGCCAACAGCGTTGCCCAGACAATTTCCGGGACTACGTCATACGTTACAGCGGCAACAACCTATCTTGACGCAAGCATAGGTGACATGTCTGATTACACAATGGCCCTTGCGAAAGCCAACCTGCTCGTGAGCAAGGCGTCGCAGTTCTCATTCAGCTCCACCTACGGTGGATTCTTCGTTGTGCCTTTCTGGTCGGGCGCGCCCCGTGCGGGGCTAACGCCCCTTAACATAGCCATTACGAACGCAATCGACGCGCTCAACAACGCAATACTCGTCCAGGTTGCGCTCAAGATAATGCTCGTGTTTTTCCAGGCGGTCACGCCTGTCTGGCTCTTCCCGCTCGGGATACTCCTGCGCCTAATCCCGCCGACGCGGCGCGCCGGTTCCACCTTGATAGCCATCTCAATCGGGCTTTTCATGATATATCCGTTCGCAATACTGCTTGCCGGAGAGATGTACAAGGTCCTTGCCCCCGGGTTCCATGGCACCACTGATTCAAACGGCAATCCGACTTTCGGCATAAAGGACATTGGCAAGCCGCTTGGGGCAAACCTGCTTTGCAGCGAGTGGATGCAGTTTTATACCATACTTGGCGAGCCAGGCTGGATATTCATACTGTGCTTCTGGATGAACGCCATACCGTTTGTCGGCTCCGCGCTCTATGCTGCGTGCGCGACAATCATCAACATAGTCTATAAAATCAGCATTCCTGCATTCCAACTCGCATTTGCGCCAGTGATGATAAACTATTCCAAGGGCCTGTCAACCGAAGGCACCTTCAACTCGCTATACGACATCGCGCTCCCAGGCACAATAGAGCGCGTCGTGACCACGCTCGTCCTCTCGCTGGTCGTGGCGATAATCACAATCTCGCTCACCCGGAGCATCTCGACATCGCTTGGCGGCGAGTCGCAGTTCTACGGCCTGTCGAAAATAATCTGATGCATATGCGCCCCCCCAACACGCGTTTAGCAATAATCGCCCTCGCCGTTTTCGCGGCTCTTTCCGGGCTTGCCTCAGCCGCGTCAAACGACTACATGGCGTCATGCAGCGTGTTCTCGCTGTCCCAGACCGCCGCCTCCGTGATACCCATTATTTTCATGCTGGTGCTCGTGATGGTGGCGCTGGCATACCTTGTCGGTCACGGCCTCCATCAGCCATCCTTCGAGCTTTGGGCAAAAGACGAGTTTGCGAACCTTCTGATTTCAGCTGTTTTCGTAATCGGAATATTCGCGTTTTTCTCGCTTGGCTGCGTTGTGACGGACTCACTTGACCAGGGCGCGGTGCAGACTTCCAACTCCCCGTTCGCAATAATCTACAAGTACCTTGACGACCTGGGCAACAATTACGGCATGAGGACTGTCAATTACCTTGTCACCAACAGTCTTAACCAGCAATACAAGGCTACTGCCTTTCTCTATCTGGGTGTCCCGATTTTCGGCGGCTGGGGCATTGCCCAAAACGCCAATTACAAGGCCCTTTCCCAGCAAAACGAGCTTTTGATAGACTTAGCCATGCCCGCGATAACGAGCATCAGGATACAGCGTTCCATATTCGTCTTCATAGAGCAGATGGCGTTCGCCATTATCCTTCCCTTGGCGCTGATACTGCGGGCGTTCCCGTTCACCCGTGATTACGGCAATTATGCAATCGCGGTCGTGTTCGGGCTTTACATAGTCCTCCCGCTCACATACGTCCTTTTCGCAAATGTCCACTATAATTTTGTGGCTGCCAATCCGGGCCTGTTCACGGGCGGCCCGTCGTATGGCGACGCTGCGCTTTCGGACGTATACTGGTACAACCTCGGGATATTGTTCCCGCAGGCGATACTTTTCCCAAACATAGCAATAGTAATAACAACCACCGCCATAATGTCGCTTTCGCGGGCGTTCAGGGCAATCGCGGTATGATTTGGATATGGCCGGCACACATGAAAACAATGCATCGCGCGGGAGCCCCGCCAGACGTTCAGGCAATGCCATGCGCACTTTCGCGGCAGTCGCGCTTTTGGCCCTGGCGCTTCTAGCGGCAATCCCGCGCGCCCAGTCCTATTTTGAGAACTCCACAACGTACGCGCAGGGCGGCCAATTGCAGCAAAACATCACGGGTTCGCCCTACCAGGTTTCAATCAATGGCTCAGGCGTGTATTCCACTGGCTGGTTCTCGGACTGGCGCGTGCTCGGCGTGCTCGCAATCATGGTTTCCATACTCATGGTGGCAATAGCGTACATGATTGGCATTGGCATGGAATCCCGGGAGCTGAAAGTCTGGGCTGGCGTGGAGCTGTCGCAGGTGGCAGTCTCAGAT
>JAKALW010000051.1 GCA_021823945.1 Microcaldota archaeon | reverse complement strand
CGATTTTTTCCTTTATCCCTTTTGGGAAATAATCCGGCCTGCCGATGAACCTCACCCGTACGCCGTATTTCTCGTTTTCCGCCTTGCGCGCTAGGGCAAGGGAGAGTTTTTGGTTGAATGTCTCAAAAAGCATTGAGAGTTCTGCCGAGTCGCGCAGGAAATTCTCTGTTGAAAAGCCCCAAAGGGAAACCATGCGTATGTCGCTGTCCCTGCACCATTTCAGCACATACCCGAGTTTCCTGATGCCTATCTCATACCCCTGCTGCTTGGTGATGCCCTTTTTTTGCGCCCACCTGCGGTTCCCGTCCGGTATGATTGCGATGTGTTTGATTTCCATTTTCCCACACGGTGCGAGGCTTTACTTGGATGCTATATGCCTTGCCAGGTTTTTAAGATTAAACGTTTTTGTAACCCTGTCCATCTCGCCGAAATTCGACAGGAAGCCCTCGGCGCCCGCCATCTTCAGGAATCTTGCCGCCGCAATCTGGTGCGAGCCGCCAAACCCGTGCATTGCGCGGTAAATCCAGCCGTGCATGGCAAGGTCATTGCCGTACATGCGCTTCCACTCGGATTCGTATCTTGCCGGGTCTTCAAAGTGCAATCCCGCAAGCCTGCCGCACGACGCGCCAAAATATATCCCGCCGCCGGTCGTAGCCTTGACCTGCCCGGCCGCGTCGCCGCACAGGACGATTTTTTTGCCGTCCCTTGCTATGCCAGTCCTTGGCCGCATGTTTATGGGGATTACAGCCGAAAGCAGGCTCTCGCCGGGCTTGTTTTCAATGCCCAGGAGTTTTTTGAAATCAGCATACTTTTTCCTGATGTCGCAGGGCAGGCGAGCGCCCATCCCGACTTTTGCGCTGCCGTCCCCCTTGGGTATCACCCAGCCGAAGAACCCGGGGAATTTCTCCCTGTCAATGTAAGCAGAAATCATGTGCAGGTCTTCTACTTGCATTTCAAAGTCGGCCTGCATCGTGATTACGAAATCCCTGATTTTAGGGAACCCAAACCCCAAAGCCATGGCGGAGTTTGGCCCGTCCGCGCCAATCACGCACTGGGCCGCCACAGATGCGGCGTCCACGTGGTCGGAAAGGGCGAGTTTTGCGCCTTCGGAAACAGCCGATTCGCAGGCGAGCACGTCAAAAGCGCGCCTGTCAAAAAGATACGCCTTGTCGCCTTCGGCAGCACTTACAACGAACCTTTCCTTGCCTGAATATATCATGGCGCCATGGAGGCTATTGATTGTGATTTTCCTGTAGTTCACAAGGTCCGACATTTCCTCAAGTCCCGACTTTGACACGAGCCCGGAACACGCGACAGGGCTGCCCACTTGCGGGTGCTCTTCTGAAAGCAGGACTTTTTTTCCCCGCACCGCAGCCGTGTATGCTGCAAACGAGCCGGCGGGCCCGGCCCCTACAACGTGGACGTCATACATGCAAAATCAGCATCCACGCGTTTTGGAGTGTGGGCAACAAGATTAAGCCTTTGTCCAAAATTTATTTTTTTGCCTGCGACTGCTGGGCTTTTTTGTAATCCTCTTCGAACTGCTTTATGCCCTTGTCAGTCAGCGGGTGGGAAAAAAGTTTCTCGAATACGTCTGGCGGAAGCGTGGCAATGTGCGCGCCCAGCTTTGCGGAAAGCATCACGTGGACCGGGTGCCTCACGGAAGCCACGATTATTTCTGCCTCATACCCGTAATTGTCAAGTATCTGCGTCAGGTCCGCAATGAGTTCCATGCCGTCCTGGGAAATGTCGTCAAGCCTGCCCACAAACGGGGATATGTACGACGCGCCCGCCTTTGCCGCAAGCAATCCCTGGTTTGCGGAGAAAACAAGAGTGACGTTTGTCCTTATCCCTTCCTTTGAGAGGATTTTGACAGCCCTCAATCCTTCTGGCGTCATTGGGACTTTTGCGACTATGTTCTTGCCCCATTTGGCAAACTCGCGCGCGTCCTTCACCATTTCCTCAGCGGTCGTGCCCACGCCTTCCACTGAAACAGGCCCGTCAATGATTGAGGAAATCTCCTTAATCACTGCCTTGTGGTCCCTGCCCTCCTTCATTATTATCGAGGGGTTCGTGGTGACTCCGTCGCACAAGCCCATGCTTGCCGCTTTCCTGATTTTCTCGACGTTTGCTGTGTCCAAAAATATTTTCATGAAAATCAACCTCGCGCATATGTCTTTCCAGCTGGCAACATCACATTTCCGAACATTCCCTTGTTTTACCGTTTGAATTGCCCATGTTATAATTTTCTATTCAAGCTTTTCCCTTGACTGCCTCAAGCGCCTTCCCGACTATCCCCGCAGTGTCAAGCTTGTATTTTTTGAGCAGGTCCTTTGATGTCCCCGACTCGCCAAACGAGTCGTACATCCCATGCCTGACTACCCTGCACGGATGGCTCTCTGAAACCACTTCGCAGACGGCGCTTCCAAACCCAGCCGCGACCTGGTGCTCCTCCACAGTCATTATCAGGCCTGTTTTTCTCGCGGACCTGATTATGGTTTCCTTGTCAATAGGCTTCACAGTGTGGAAGTCGTAGACAGATGCGCTTATCCCATGTTTTTCAAGCTCATACGCAGCTTTCAGGCAGTCATACGCCACAGTGCCGCAGCCGAAAATCGCAATGTCCTTGCCCTCGCACAGTTCGATTGCTTTTCCTACCTCGAAAGGAGTGTCGGGCGTGGTATATGTCGGGACCTTCTCGCGCGTGAGCCTGATGTAATACGGCCCGTAATCATTGGCGGCAGCAAGCACTGCCTTTCTCGCCTCATTGGAATCCGATGGCACCACGACTTTCATGTTCGGGAGCACGCGCATCATGGCTATGTCCTCCATCATCTGGTGCGTTGCGCCGTCCTCGCCGACAGTGAGGCCCGTGTGCGAGCCGAGTATCTTCACGTCCGAATTGTTGTAGCACACCGCAACCCGTATCTGGTCGAAATTCCTGCCCGGCGAGAATGCCGCGAACGAGCCAATGAAAGCCGTTTTCCCGCTCATTCCAAGCCCCGCTGCCACTCCTGCAAGGTTCTGCTCCGCCACGCCGACTTGGAAAAACCTCTCAGGGAATTTCTGCTCGAAAAGATGCGTCCTGACAGACTCCGACAGGTCTGCGGCAAGCGCCACCACGTTTGGGTTTTTTCCCCCTGCTTCCAAAAGCCCTTTCCCCGCTCCGTCGCGCGTGGCGCTTTTTTCTGCCACGTTCAGTACGTCGGCCGCAAGTTTCGCGTCCTTGTTGATTGTTACCATGAAAACCACGATTATTTCGAGTCAATCTCTGCAATGGCGGCCTTCGCCTCATCGGCGGACGGGGTCTTGCCATGCCATTTGTAATTGTTCTCAAACATCTTCACGCCCTTTCCGGGAATGATTTTAGCTATTATCACAGTGGGCTTGCCCTTCACTGTGCGCGCTTTTTCATACGCGCTTATTATTTGCGTGAAATCATTCCCGTCTATCTCGATGACGTTCCAGCCAAATGCCCTGTACTTGTCGGCAAATGGCTCAAGCGGCATGATTGTCTCGGTATCGCCGTCTATCTGGATGAAGTTCCTGTCAACTATGGCCACCAAATTGTCAAGCTTGTACTTTGCCGCGAACATGACTGCCTCCCACGTCGAGCCCTCGTCATGTTCGCCGTCGGAAAGCAGCGCGATTGTCCTGAACTGCTTTTTGTCAAGCCTCGCCGCAAGCGCGACGCCGCACGCCTGCGCCAATCCCTGGCCAAGCGGGCCTGATGAGTTCTCAATCCCCGGAAGCGCGCCCCTGTGCGGGTGCCCCTGGAGGCGGGAGCCGAGTTTCCGAAGCGTGAGCAGTTCCTCGCGCGGGAAATACCCCGCCTCGGCGAGTACCGCATAATGCACGGGACAGATGTGCCCGTTTGAAAGAATTACCCTGTCCCTGCCGTCCCACTGGGGATTTTTCGGGTCGTGGTTTATGCAAGCGTAATATAGCGCTGTGAACACTTCGACCATGCCAAGCGGCCCCGCGGTGTGCCCGGACTTGGCCTCGACAAGCATGCGGAGTATGTCCTTTCTGACCTCTCTTGCCAATGATGCCAGTTTAGCGGGGTCTTTACAGCGCTCTTTGGTTGAATTTTGAGCGCTGTCTGGCAAACCACTGTTGCCAGCCGGTTTTCTTGATTCCATATCGTGGTTTGCCATGGTTTTTTCAACTGCCATTTTTTCATCCTTGAGTTTGCAATGCCTTGGGAATTCCCCTGAAGCTTTGCGCAAATGCAAAAGAATCAGTCTTTTTTCAATGTCGCCTTTTCATGCAGCGATTCAATTGCAGCCTTGATGTCAGCTTGTGAGAAAACAGCGCTTGCCGCCACGAGAAGGTTTGCGCCTGCGGCCCGCGCGCCCGTGATGTTTTCCTCGCTTATCCCGCCGTCTACCTCGACTGGCGTCTTGGGATGCTTTTTCTTGAATTCCGCGATTTTCTGTTCCACTGAAGCAATGTATGCCTGTCCTGAAAAGCCGGGCACCACAGTCATGAAAAGGACCATTTCAATGTCCGCTACGAACTTGTCAAGCACATCCGCTTTGGTGTACGGGTTTATGGCAAGCCCAACCCTGTATCCCTCGGACTTGCAGAATTCCACAACATCGCCCACCTTTTCTTCCGCCTCGACGTGCACAATGTATAAGGCGTCGGGGTTGTCTATGAGCTTGATGTAGTCCGTGGGGTTCTGGACCATGAGATGGTATTCGACAACCAGGCTGTCTTTGAGCGGGACTTTCTCGTTTTCCCCGACAGTGACGTTTGGGACGAATTTCCCGTCCATTATGTCGATTTGTATCCTTTTCGTGTAGGGGAGGACGGAATACATCTTGAATTGGAATTCCTGGCTTGTCTTTGCGAGGATTGCCGGGACTATCTCGACTTCGAGGCTTGTCCTCCTTTTTTCAAGCGTGGCGAGGGTTTCAAAAGGCTCGGCCTCCTCGCGCTTTTGCCTTTTTGTCGCAGGCGCTTTCTCCAGCTTTATAGTGAATTCCCTGATTTTTGCAGGCT
The DNA here is from genome assembly GCA_021823945.1 of Microcaldota archaeon. GTDB lineage: Archaea > Micrarchaeota > Micrarchaeia > Anstonellales > VGKX01 > JAKALW01. The sequence continues at coordinate 2,771 of JAKALW010000051.1, read as the reverse complement.
TTAACTTGCCTTTCACTTCCATTGCCTGCTTTTTCGTGGCAATTTTAGCGGAAGTTTTCTTTTTCCCGGAAATGAAGAGCTTTTTCGCCTTTGCCTTAGGGGCTTTCTTCAAGGCGGGTTTTTTCTTCGGCACGGCCTTTTTTGGGATTGGTTTTGGCAAAGCGTGCGCTTTTGCCTTGGTTTTCGGCTTCTTTGCAGCGGAAACCCTCGCAGGTTTAGCCTTAGTCTTAACTCTAGCCTTGACCTTGCTTCCTCCCATGCTTTACCTTATATAATGTTCATTTTTAAAAAGCAGACGGATTTGGAAAACCGATAGCTTATTATTCATTTATGGATAATGTTATCCACTTTTGAATAATCTGCCCATTAAACCTTTGTGATCACATGGACACTATTGGACTTGTAAAATACCGCGGCTCACGCCCCATGCTTGAGACATTATTGAAATTTTCCAACAGGCAATTCACAATAAACGAGCTTGCAAAGGAATCCAAAGTCCCATTCGCATCCGCATGGCGCCTTGTGCAAAAATGGGAGCCGGCAGGGATAATTGAGACTGGCAGAATTGGAAAAAGTGTCACTGTGAAATTGAAAAAATCAGAATATCTGGATTCAATAGTATCATTGCTAAAGTTAAGTGTGAGCCCGCAGGCTTTTACTGTCAGTGCGCTAAAAGATTTCCTTGTTAAGGAGGATGGCATCAAGGAGGCCTACTTGTTTGGCAGTGTGGCAAGGGGCGAGGAGAAAATCACTAGCGACATAGATTTGGCATTGCTTGCCACAAGCGGTTATGATGCAAATGCCCTCGTGTATGATTCCTATTCCAAATTGGGCACAAAAATAGTACCAATAACCTTTATCAGCAAAAAAGAATTCAGCGCCTTCCTTGCTGATAAAAACGGGGTAAGATTGAAATGAATGACACTTATCAACGCGCATTAAAAGAGGCTGAAAGCTGGCTTGTTTCCGCAAAACTCCAGTTGGTTGGAGCGCAGTCAGATGATGCAAGCGCGAATGTCTGCTGTGCGCAGGCAATACATTCGATTATTCGCGCCCATGATGCGTTATCATTGAAGTTCCTTGGGCACAAGCCAACGCGCCATGACGATGTGGCAATTGTGTTTGCAAAACTTATCCGCGATGGCAAGCTTCCTTCAACTGCTGAAAATTTCAAGAGCCTGATTGCCAATGCAATGAGGGACAAAAGCGGCGCTGATTATGGCAAAAGCTCATTTTCCTTGGAAGACGCAGAGGAATACGTGGAACAGACTGAGCACTTCATTGCAATGGCAAAGGATATTTTAGGATAATTCATCATCGCCTGGCTGCTCCTTAGTATATTTTGATGGTTTTGAAGCGAATGTTGCACGAGACTTGGCATCTCTGCCAAATCGCACACTTCCGTCAGGTTTATATAATCTTATTTAATATTATATAAATTAGCGGTGAAACACATGGCTATCAAGACATTCAACATTGATGAATTCATATACGAGAAATTTTCCCGCTTCTGCAAGGAAAACGGCATTAGCATGAGCAAGCAAGTCGAAATTTTCATGCGCACACAAATAGAGGATGAGCCCCTTGCAAGGGAAGATTATGTCAGACGGCTTGAGAAAATACGGAAAGGCAAATTCATTGGAGTAAAAAGTTTCTCTGAAAAATACGGATTGTGAGAAACATGGCCTTTGGCCTCGAAATTTCAGCCCTTGCTGATTCCAAATTTGCCAAAATGGCCCGAAAGGACAAGAAATCGCTTGAGGCTATAAACGCAAAAATCGGGCAAATACTTGAAAACCCTGAGCACTTTAAGCCCTTGCGCGGGGACATGCATGGCGCCAGGAGGGTGCATATAAACACATCCTTCATCCTAATCTATGAAATTGACAAGAAAAATAGCATTGTCAGAATACTTGACTATGCACCTCACGACAAGGTTTATGGGTAGTTTCTCGTTTTTTTAGTTATGGCATCCAAACCCGAAAGAACACCACATTCCAAGGCAACCGGGAAATTAAGCATTAAGCGGTTTTGAAGCGAATGTTGCATGCGTCTAGGTAATGCTGCCAAGCAGTTGCACGCGCAGGCATTTGGCCGCCAAACCGCCATATATTACTTTTTATAATGTATTTGTCCAAATGAGAAAGGTTTGTAGGAGGTAATTTTTGTGATATCTTTTGACGTTTGGTCATCCCTAGCCATAATCCTTGCCTTGGCGGGCGTGGCAGGCATACCCTTGTCCTTTGCGCTTTTGAAAAAAACAGGCCTTGGGATAATAGAGAAAATCCTCATTGGCCTTTCCATTGGCATGATTCTGCCGCCTTTTGTGTCATTTATAGGCAATGCATTCCTTGGCATAAACTTCGACATGTCCTATGCCCTTGCGGTCAACGCGCTTGTGGCAGTAATCGGCCTGGCGCTTGCGATTTATTTCAAGGTCTGGGACGAGTATAAGAAAGAGCATTTCATCCCGAAACTGCCTGAAACATTTACTTTCGAATCAATCAGCGACTTTGCGGGCAAATTGGCGCCCCTGGCAATACTCGCGCTTGTTGTCATTTCCTTCCTAATCCGCTACCAATCCCTTAGCCCGGTATACTCGGAAATAGACCCGTATTGGTATTTGTATGGCGGCGGGCAGCTTGTTTCAATGGGCCACGTGCCCCTGGTTGACAATGCCGTCTTTTACCCCGTGCTCAATACGGGCCACAGGGCAGTCCCCATACTTCACGACCTTTGGGCTTCCTGGTATTCCGTCATTTTCGGGAATG
>JAKALW010000050.1 GCA_021823945.1 Microcaldota archaeon | reverse complement strand
GATTGTTGAGCTGGCAGACGCATTCTGGGAGTATGCAAAGCACGCGACATTGTATGCGAAAGTGCCTGGAACTGCGAATGACCTGCTGGAGTAATACACACCATTTGACGCATTGTAGGACATGATTGCGCTCGTGTTGTCATAGTAAGTGATATTGCACGTGGCATTGGCGACTGCGCCAACGGGGGATGTGAGGTTCGCGAAGAAATATGACGTGTTGCCAGGCGCTATCTGCTGGCTGCCGCCGGCGGGTTTGGTGCTGTCCCATACGGAAAGGTTTAGCGTGAGGGGCGCAATCAGGATGGATGAGGATGCGTTCACAGACACGGAACCTGAATTGCACGAGACATTATATGTGAAATTCCCGGAAGAGTTGTAGGTCCTGTTGGAAATGAAAAGCTTGGAGGTCGCATTGTATGCCATCTGCGAAAATGCTCCGTCATGGTATGTGATGTCGCACGCGCCAGTGGAAACGGGAGAGCCATTAGAATAGGAGAAATTCGCGAAAAAAAGCGCATTGTCGCCGGGAAAGATTGTGGCTCCGCCGCCCTGCGTGTCATTTGAGTCCCAGACCGAGAGCGTGGCATTGAATGTCACGTTCACCCTCCTTGCGGGCAAAGGCGAGAGCGCGTCAAGCGGGGTGGTGCCGCATGTGGCGGCTGAACAGTTGAATGTCTGGTTGTAGGCGGACTGTACTTGGCATTTCAGGTAATTGTTCACGCTTGGGACAGCACCAACGAGATTGAAGTTATAAGACGTGTTGGCGGACAGGTCGGAAGTGGCAGTAGGGTTTGCCGAGCTTGTCGTGATGTCCTGCCCTGACGCTGCCATTGGGAAATACGCCACATTGTCATAGCTTTCAAGGAGAGTGACATTGATGCCTGTCGCCTGCTGGCCAGAAGTCATGCCATTGACAAGGCATGTGGCGATGGCGCTTTGCGCCAGCGGGATGGAAGTGTCTGAAGCAGGTGCGGTCAAAGTTACATTGATGGCGCCAAGCCTGGCAGCTGTCAAAGTGAGGTTGCCATTCACAGCGGCATTGTTCAGCCTGTGCCTATAGGTCCTGCTGCCTCCTGTGTTGTAGACATTCATGTAAACCTTGATTTTATAGCCAGACGGGATAAACACTGGCGAAGCTGGGGTGCATGGTATGGCATAGGAATTGTAGGCTGTGGCTGTTATTAGAACGCCGTTGGTGGCGCCGGGCGACCTGCACAGCAGGGTTTCCGCGCCTGTCCCGTCAACCATTGTGACATTTATGTTCAGGTAGCCGCGGTTTGCTGTTTGCGAACTGAAATAGCCCCTGTACTCAAAATAGCTAACCATCATGCCGCCGTCGCACTCCGTTCCGTTCTGCATGCACTCGTCCATTATGCCGGAGCGCGTTGTGGCGGAGAAACAATACCTTTCCACATTTGTGCCTACGGAACAGGTCGAAGTTGTGGTTGTTGCGCCGCTCGAGTAGACCGAATCGAAAAAATTGTCAGCTGTGATGGACGTGTCCGCCCCGTTCTCGTAATATGTGATAGGCGAGTATGACAGCTGGGCAAAAGCGGCGGACATTGCCAGAAGCAAAGCTGCCAGGACGAATGCCAATGCGCCTATCCTGATTTTTCCTGTCATGATGACCAGCTTGCTTAATTCACAGTGAACAGCTTGCTTATGGCGTTACCGCACGTGGAGGCCTTTATCGACCACGTGCCTGAAAGGTCGCTTTGCGAAATGTTGTATTCGCCCAGGTAAACGCCAGTCCCCGCATTGCCGGAAGTGAAAATGTCGCTATATACCACTGAAGATATGCTGTCGATTATTGAAACTGTTGCCTGCGTGTCTATTGCGGTGTCATTGATGTCCGTGGTGTTCAGCCCATAGAACACAGTGCCGCACGTGTTGTACGACTGCTTTGACGTGGAAACGAACAGGTTCCCCGCGCCGGCTAGGGCAAGCGGCGTGGAGTTTATCGGGCTCGACCATGCCTTGCCGTCGGTGGCCCAGACCTCGAATGTCCAGTTGCCAGTGGAATAGTTCAGGTATGCCGATAGGTTTTCCCACGCGCCAGACGGGCTGTTTATGGTTGTGGAATTGCCTGTGAAGACGCGCGTGCCATTGAGATACCAGCTGTATGAATAGTTCAACAGGTCATTTTCAGGATCAACAAATGCCGCGGAGCCCAAAAGCGCGCTGCCATTGAAGGTGATGTTGGGGCGCGTCGCGAAATACGAGAAATTGCTTTGCGTGAAATTGTAGAACTGCGAAATTTCCGCGGCGCTTACAGCCCTGTCGAAAATCGCCACCTCGTCGATAGTGCCGTTGAAATACTGCGCCCACGGCTCGTGGTAGCCAATCCTGGTTCCAGACAGGCCGGTGAGCGGGGACGTCACGGCGCCGATGTTGCCCGTGCTTCCCGCCGCCAAAAGCCCGTCAACATAGAGGTTAAGGCTGGAGGGCGTGACGCTTTGCCCGGAAGTGGAATTGAAAACGCCGACAAGTGAGTGCCATGCGCCATCAGCAACGCTTGCAATGCCATTTTTCCCAATCCAAATTGAATTTGAGTCAACGCCCAATGAGGGCACGCCTGCGCCAGAGCTGGGGCAGTAGCCGCCATAGCCTACAGCGCACGAGGGCCCGATTGCCAAAGTCAGGCTTATGCCCGCGCCGCTGCCCCTGTCATTCACAATCACGCCCTGGGCGGACTGCGTGTCCACCAGCGCAGCTATTGTATACTGTGTCACGCCGTTTTGAAGCAATGTCGTGTTGATGAAGCTGGACGACGCGCTGTCAAATTTGTACGCGCCGCCGACTTTGCTGCATACGCCTGATAGATTCCCGACAACGGAGCCATCCGATGCGCCGTATGTGGCATTTGCAGAAGTGTCGAAATTCCAGTACGACAGCAAGCCTGCCGGGTACGTGTCTATGGGCCTGGGCGGAGAATTGGCGCAGCCTGCACCCGGGCTTGCAACAAGCACGCTACCCGCAGCATATTTTGCCGTAAGGCCGTATGCACAGGTGACGTTATATGTGTAGTTCCCGGGGGATGCGTAGGACCTGTTCTGGTAGAAGAGCCAGGAGGTGTTATTGTAAATCATGGAAGCAGTGGTGTTGTCGCCATATTTGATTGTGCACAGGGCTCCGGAAAGCGATGTGTTGTTAGGCGGCATAGTGGCATTGGCAAAGAAATACACCTGCGCGCCCGGGAATGCCGAGGTGTTGCCCCCCTGCGGGTCCACGCTTGTGAATGCCGAGAGGTTGAACACCGGGACAGTTATGGCAAGGGATGTGGAATTGATTTTGTTCGACGTTGCCGAGCCATCGGTCGCCCAGACCTCGAAAGTCCAGTTGCCCGTGGATATGTTCGTGTAATTGGCAAGCGTTGTCCAGACGCCGGGAACATTGTTCAGGGAAGTGGAGTTGCCAGTGAACACCCTTGTGCCATTGAGGTAAAGGCTGTAGGAATAGTTTATAGGGTTGCCGTCGGGGTCAGTAAAGCCTGCCGAGCCGACAAGCGTGGTTCCGGAAAACGTCAGGTTGGGGCGGGTCGCGAAATAGGTAAAGCCGCTTTGGGCGAACTGGCAGAACTGCAATGCCTCGGCGGAGGTGATTGCCCTGTTCATCAGCACGACCTCGTCAATTGTGCCGTTGAACCAGGGTTTTGGGTTGTAGGTTGTGTTGCCTGTCCTTGTCCCGCCAATCCGGAGATTTGGCGGCTGTGTCAGGGAGCTGGTGGCAGAAGTAACCCTGCTTGCGTCCATGGTGCCGTCCGTGTAAATCGACATGTTGCCGGTGTTCATCACCCTGGTGCCGGCAAAGCAGTGGAACACGTTGTCGTTTATCACTTTGGTGCCCGATGTTGTCATGCCGTCATTCGTGCCCCATGCGTAATGGTTACCCTGCAGCACTGCGCCGAAATCCAGCACGCCGCCGTTATATTCGCCGTCCACAATGCCGGTGTCCTGCCAATAGTCAGTGCCTGTGCCGCCCGTCATTGAGGTCTTTGTCAGGTACAGGATGGTCATGTTGTCCTGGATTGTGCGGTTAATGTCAAACGACTGGTTCACGCCGTTGAAATTGTAAGCGCCCGCGACCTGGCCGCATACAAGCGTGGGCGAGGTTGAATTGGGGACAGCCGTGTTGTTGCCGTAATTTATGGTTGAGTTCTTGTCAAAACTCCAGTAATTCACCACGCCCGCAGGAAGAGTGTCAATCGGGCGGGGCGGAGAATTGGCGCACTGCGCATTGGCGGCAGGCGCTAAGAAAACCGCCAGCGCCAGGAACACTAACAATGCAGATGCTAGCCCTGACGGAACGGAATTTGCGTTTTCCCAAAGCCTCATTCAAGAGCACCAGGTTAGGTTGAAAAGATAGGACGCGGGGGGCGAAATGCCGTTTGACACAGTGACATTGTAAACGCCCGTTGCAAGTCCGCCAGAATAGAACGAATCAGTGTAGCCACCTGTGGAATTGGCAGACACCACCTTAGGATAGCCGGAAATGCTCGCGCCGGGGCCCGCCGAGTTGAGGAAGACATTGAGCGTCACATTGCCGTTTGACGTGGCATTGCCGCCTGTTATCGGGACAGTCTCGCCCCTGTTGAACACTGTCGTTGCCTGGGTCCTTGCCGAATCATTGTATGTCGCAAGGCCAAGCATGACCGCAGTGCAGTTGCTCGAGTTCGAGATGTTGGAGCCTATGACATGGATGATAACCGGTATCTGGAGCGTGGCATTTGAAGACGTGGTGTTGGAGTCCAGGGTGAATGTGCCAAAATAATCGCCTGACGCGGAGCCGGACGCGGAGAAAGTGAAGCTTATGAGCTGGCTTGACGCGTTCACAAGCCCAAATTGAGTCATTGGCGAATATGAGGATGACACTGCGGGCGAGTTTGTCCAGGAATATGATGATGTCACGGTAACCAGGTCGGGCTGGAGGCTGAACACTGTCAGGTTGGCCGATGCGCCTGACGAGGCGGGCATGTAAAGCTCGATTCTGTCTGGCGTGGTGCCTATGTTTCCCTGCCCTATGGCAACGAAATCGCCATACGACTGCACCCATATCCAGTATCCGCCGGCAGACGTGGGTATGGAGCCCACAAGCGTGGCAAGGGACGTGCCGACAATGTCGGTGGAATACACCCGGAGGTTGATTTCATTCGCTGCCACGCTCGAGTTGTTCGCATATGCCGCTGGCTTGCCCACAAATGTGTTGACTGGGTCTACATTTGGAGGGATGCGGATGAATACCTGCTTTTTCGCCCCCACGCCCTGGGCATATACCCAGTCAGCGGTAGATGCCAGGTCCTTGACAGCGCGGTAGCCGTCATTGAAATCCTTCTGCTGCTGGACTGAAATAAGATAGTCATTGGCGAAATACAAAAACATGGTAAGCACAATGAGCGCGGCGGCAAGGATAACAATCATCTCCACGCTTGCCTGCCCACGGCGTAATTTTCTGCTTTCCACGCCAAAGGATAAGATGGAGGCAGAATATAAACCTAATCCTTATCCTAATCTTGTAAGGATAAAATACGATAAATTAGGCTAAAACAGAAGTAAAACGGGAAAATACGTGAAACTGCCAAGAAATGAATGTTGCAAGCGCATGTGTTAGGCTGCCAAGCATTGTTGCACGCGCCAGTGAACAGACGCCGAATCTACATCTGCGTGCTTGTGAAGGTCAGCGTGGCCGTATTGGTTTGGGGCGGGCTGTCCGAGTTTATCCTGACAAGCACATATGCCCAGATTGTGTCGGCAGTGTCAGGATAGCCAAGGCTTGGGCAGACTGTGATTGCTGACGCGCTTAGGTCCTGCATGGAAGTGTTCAAGCCGGTTCCCGCGCACGCACCCGATTCATTGGTTCCGCCGAACATCTGGAAAAGCGGAGTTGAGCCGCCTATGAACACTGCCGCGTTCTTGTCAGAAGCGACTGTGATTGAGACATTGACGTTTCCCTGGTTTTCCACAAGGAAACCAAGTTCGCCCCCAGTTGTATTGGAAGTCTCATTGGACATCAGGATGACAGAGCCCGCCGCTGGCGGGGTCACTGGCACGAAGCTGAATGTGCTGTCGTTCAAGCCATTTGACGTGTAGACCGCTATCTGGTTAGTGCTTGTGATGTTTATCCCAAGCGTGCCGCTGGTGTTTGTCGGCGAGCCGCCAGCGCCAGTGAAATTTGTTGAGCCATTCACGCCGTAATCAGAGAAGCCAGTCACATTGAATGTGAGCATGCCTGTCACCTGGTCCCATGACACTCCCGTGCATCTTGGAGAAGAGCAGACCTGGCCGTTCGCAAGTATTGTTGCAAGGCTTGATGCGAACGGCTCGTAATAATAGATTGTAGGCGCAGATGAGCCCGAATAAACTCCTGTCAGGTTCATCGCAAGCGTGGCTGTGGAATTGAATGACGGGTCAAGCGCACTTGAATTTACTGAAACAAAGCCATTCCCGATTATGACATGCGAGTCGTAGTCCTGTCCTGCCGCATTGACAGAATGCGAAATGGGGAACTGGATTTTGCCCTTGCCGGACTTTTCCAGTGTAAGGTTTGTGACATTGGCAATGTCCGGCACAATTGAGAAATCGGTTGTCGAGCCACCGTATGTGGAAGCTGCAGGGTTATACGCAAGCGTAACCTGCCTGGCGCCAGTCGTGTCCATGTAGCCCTGCGTGTCAGTTGCATAGCCTGCATAAGTGTATGTGCCGTCTGCAAGGTTGGTCTGGTTTGTGTCGAATTCCCAGGATGTGGAATTCAGGTGGCGCAGGTCAGACATGTATAGCTGCTTCACTTCAGCAGCGGAAAGCGAGCGGTTGTAAATCCTTACCTCGTCTATGGTGCCATTTGCAAGATAATCGTACACAACGCCCGGATTGGAGCAATACCCAATGTGGACAGGATTGGTGGAATAATCCCTCAATGGGCCGAAATACGTGCCATTGGCCACATTGGCGCCATTGACATAAAGCATTGCAAGCTTGGACGAAGCATTGACTGAAACCATCACGTGATACCAGTTGCCCGCAGGATATGTCAACGGGCTTGTGACCCAAAGGCCGCCATTTGATGTGTTCCATAGATTTGCAAAGAAAGCGCCGCCGGAACTGTAAAACAGCCCGGTGTGCCATCCCTCCTTGCAAATGATGGTGCTGGACTCGTGATATATCGTGTTAGGCGGAATGGCTTTGGGGTAATACCACGCGCCCCATGTGTAGCTGCCTTCGGTGACATTCTCAAGCGTGGCGGAATTGGAAAGGTATGAAATGTCATTGAGCCCGTCAAAACTAAGCCCCTGCCCGTATTTCCCGCTGGCGTATACTGGGCCCTGGCTTATGAAATCATAATCTGAAGCTGCGCCGAAACTGCCATTGTTGTAAAGATAAATTGAGACCCCGTTCTGGGTGTAAAGTATGGGGGTTGTGAACACTGTCCAGTTCACAATGCCGTTCTTGGTGTAATCAGAGTTAAGGCAGGTTGAGCCATTGAAAACGCAAATCCTGCAACCATTCCCCCTGCACGCGTAGCTGAGCGTGTCGCCCGCAGTCGCATTGAAGAAATTGGGCTTGTAAAGGCAGACAAGGCCGTCAGTGCCCGGGGTGGAATTCAGGCGGACGGCGTAGGGGCCGTAATAGCCGGTTATCATGGTGGCGCTCACCACATTGCCGCAGTCCACGCTCCATCCGCTGTAGCTGCCCCTGTCGAAATCCTCTATCATGCCGCTCAGGTATTCAGTGTTTGAATATTTGGAATGGTCAGTGGCCCTGGTGCCATTGCCGCTGAAAGCCGGTTCATTGTCATAGGTCAGCATGGCGACCAGGCTGTCATCGTAAAATGAAT
>JAKALW010000049.1:7473-7912 GCA_021823945.1 Microcaldota archaeon | reverse complement strand
CAGGCGACTCCCGGGGAAATTTAGCGCCTAATGTGCCTGCAATGGCTTTAATCGCTCTGCGCATGCGCAAATTATTATACCTGGGCGCCAATAAGGGAAAGGGCGGCAATATTATGGATACCAAGACCACGCCAGCTAATTTCAAGGGCATGAGCGCCAAAAACGCAATCAGTGCCCTCAAGTCCGATACCGGGTCCGGCCTTTTGGCAAGCGACGCCAGGGCGCGGCTTGCCGAGCGCGGCTACAATGAAATACCGGAAAAGAAGCCAAATCCGCTGTTTATTTTCCTCAAGAATTTCTGGGGCCTGACGGCGTGGCTGCTTGAAGCCATAATCATAATCTCCTGGCTGACGCAGAAATATTCCGACGTTTTAATTGTCCTGGCGCTGCTCTTGCTTAATGCCGCGATAGGGTTTTTGCAGGAGAAAAACGCTGCTGA
>JAKALW010000049.1:0-7463 GCA_021823945.1 Microcaldota archaeon | reverse complement strand
CTGACGCAATAGCGGCGCTCAAGAGGAAACTCCAGGTGACCTCGCGCGTGCTGCGCGGCGGCAAGTGGGAATCATTGCCGGCGCGCGAGCTAGCACCCGGCGACATTGTCCGGCTTAGGACCGGGGATTTTGTGCCCGCCGACGCAATAGTGGTGTCCGGGGAACTGTCCGCCGACCAATCGGCCCTCACAGGCGAATCCGAGGCTGCGGCGAAAAAGGCAGACGATATCGTTTATTCAGGCTCCATAGTGTCGCAGGGCGAAGCCACATGCATAGTAGTCCTGACGGGCGCGGGCACGTATTTCGGCCGCACTGCCCAGCTTGTCCAGATAGCCAAGCCCAAGCTGCACATAGAGGAAGTGATATCGCAGGTTGTCACATGGCTTTTGGCAATGGTCCTGATTGTCCTGGCATTCGCATTCGCATTTTCTCTTGCCAAGGGCTTCAATCCGGTCGAGGTTTTGCCATTGATACTTATCCTGCTTCTTGGCGCAATACCCGTCGCCCTCCCCGCCATGTTCACTGTCAGCATGGCGCTTGGCGCGCGGGAACTTGCGGACAACGGCGTCCTTGTCACGAGGCTTAGCGCGCCTGACGACGCGGCAAGCATGGACATACTCTGCGTCGACAAGACCGGCACATTGACCATGAACCGCGTTGCAGTGGCAAAGGTCATGCGGCTTGGCAAATGCAGCGAGGACGACGTGATATTATACGGCGCCCTGGCGTCCAAGGAGGAAAACCACGACTCAATAGATATGGCTTTCATCAATGCCGCCCTGGAGCGGAAACTCCCCGTGTCTTCCTACGCCCAAAAGGGTTTTGTCCCTTTCAGCCCGCAGACAAGGCGGACCGAGGCTGTTTTGGAGGGCAAAGGCGGCAGGTTCAAGGCCATGAAAGGCTCTGTGGATTCCATAGCTGGCATGTGCGGCGTCAGCTCCAAGGCCCGCCTGCGCCTAGACGGGTTTGTCTCAGACTGCGCAAAAAGCGGCTATCGCGCGCTTGCGGTGTCAAAATCGCGCGCTGGCGCCAAGCCCGTTCTTGTCGGGCTTGTGGCGCTCTACGACCCGCCAAGGCCGGACTCCGCGGACGTGGTTGCAAAACTTGGAGAGCTTGGGGTTTCCGTAAAAATGCTTACCGGGGACGCCTTGCCAGTGGCGCGGGAAATAGCGGGGCTTGTCGGAATCGGCAGGAACGCAATCAAGTTCTCGCAGCTTCGCGGCGCGCAGTCCGGCAAGGCAGCGGCCCTTGCCGAGAAAAGCGACGTGTTCGCGGAAATATATCCGGAGGACAAGTACGCCATTGTCCGTGATTTCCAGGCAAGGGGGCATATTGTCGGCATGACCGGCGACGGCGTCAATGACGCGCCCGCCCTGAAGCAGGCGGAGGTCGGCGTTGCCGTTAGCTCCGCGACCGATGTGGCGAAGGGAGCCGCAAGCATTGTGCTGATACGCGAGGGGCTTGCCAACATGCTCGAGCCCATACGCGTGGGGCGGATGATGTTCCGCCGCATAAACACGTGGATACTAAACAAGATAACAAAGACGATACTCCAGGTCTGCTTCATTGTCATAGCATTCGTGCTGACTGGCCAATACATTATTTCCTCTTCGGCAATGCTGCTTTTGGTTTTCATGATAGACTTTGTCACCATTTCCCTGTCCACAGACAATGTCAAATGGTCGAGGAAGCCGGAAGTGTGGAACATCGGCGCGCTTGTGAAGGTGGCCATTGCGCAAGGCTTCCTACTTGTGATAGAGGCTTTGGGCCTGTTGTACATCGGCCTTGCCTATCTTGGCGTCAGGCAGGCCATGCTCAGCACATTCAGCTTCGAGATACTCTTTTATTTCACGGCATTGCTGATATTCGTGGTGAGGGAGAAGGGGCGGTTCTGGGAATCTGCACCAAGCGCGTTCCTCTTCTCCGTAATAGGGCTTGACATGCTAATCGCCGCATTCCTGTCCACCGTGGGCATTCTCGGGCTTGCGCCAATGCCCCTTGGCATCACGGCGTTTGTCGTTGCCTATGCGATGTTCTTCTCGCTTTTCGTCAATGACTGGATAAAGACGCTTGCGCTCGGGGCAGGAAGGGAATGAATGCAACGTTCTTTTTTTCGGACAAACTTGGCCCGCCAAGCAGCCTAAGGCGACTTGGCAGACTTGCCCCCGGTGCAAGCAGAGGAGGCGCTCTTCAGGAAAAATTAATTTCCCCCGATGGCTAGGAATCCTTCTTTTCCGTTTTTTCAATCAATGCCCGCGCGCGCCCCTCTTCTTCACGCAGCTGCTGCGCCTCGGCGTGGAGGTGCTGTGCCTCCGCATCCAGGTGCCTGGCCTCAACATCGAGATGGCGGGCTTCGGCAGCCGAGCGGCTTGAATGCATGAGCCTTTTCCTCTTCGCCATAAAGCCCCAGGCCTGGATAATGACAACCGCAATGCCGAGCGCAACCATGGCGACCTCTGAATAGTTCGCAAGCGCCGCAGTGTTCCGCGTTGCAAACAATCCTGTCGCAGACATTAGGAAATGCGCGAATGAGAACGCGAAAATCAGGTAATTTGCGCTCTGCACCCATTTCCAGGCTTTCGCGCCAAGCAGCTTTATCGCATAATCGCTTGATGTGAGCGCGAGAACCAGCATCAGGATCGCCGCGGGGATTGACACGAGTGTGGGCGCATAGGTGAGAAGGCTTCCAATGTCCCAGTCATACTCGGCAATTACTGCAAGTATAACATGCCCGGCCATGATGGAAAAGGCCGCAAGCCCGATTGACCTGCGCGGCTCAATCAACGGTATGTATTTCTGGTCAAGTATCGCAAGCGGGCCGATGATTAGGGAAACGCAAAGTAGCATGAAGGCCTCTAGTCCCAGAAACCTCGTGAATGCCATGCCCGCCTGCAATGGCTGGAAAGCCTCGTAAACTCCCATGGCGGCCGTGGCCGCGATAATTATCAGGAAAAGAAAACTTTGCTTGTTCATCAGCATCACAATCCATGATTCAAGTCCAAATAATATGCTGGCAATTAAAAAACCATATGCGCCATCCTTTGAATCTGCATTGGAATTCCCCGAAAATGTTTTTATAGGCAGCACGCGCCCCGCACTGCATTCATCCTCCGCTTATGTAGTCGTCCCATGCCTGCGCCGCCTTGTCGGATGAGGCCTGCCTGCTTGTTATCACATCGTTTATTATGCCGCTCGCATTTGCCGCGCCAGAGCCGCATCTCGCAACCCATTCGTCTGTGTATCTGGCGGACGCGAATATTTTCTCAAGCGCTGGGCTCGAGCTTTCCCACTCAGATGCCGGGGAAGTGTAGCCCCATATGTTTATCCACCACGTTGCGCCGTCGCCAAAGTCATAGGCAAGCGCCATGTATTCCCCCCTCATCAGGGTTCCGTTCCTTTGGTATGCGGCCTCGAATGCCTGGGCGTCGCAGGCTGCTAAAACGCCCGAACACAAAGCCCGCGACAGCAGGCTTCCCGTGGCTGAGTCAGTGTATGTCACGTGCACATTGCTCGCGCCAGTAAGCGGGGCAACAATCTGCTCCACTGCCTGCCGCGCACCTAAATAGCCGGATACCGGTGCATTGTCAACCCCTGCAAGCCCGTACGCTTTGTACATCTGCCTGGCACTTTCTGATTTGAACACCAATATCTCGTTGTCCATATACGCGGATTTCGTGCCTGACGGGTCAAGCGCTGCCCAGTTGACAGTGCAGTTGTCAACCCGCACCTCGCTTGCCTGCCAACCCGCAGGCACCTGCAGGGTGATTGAGCCGTCAGGCGCCTTCCATTCATTGAATGACAGGGCTGCATTGCCCCCTGCCGCGCCATTTGCGCCAGCATTGGAAGCTCCTGCCGCGGGAGTTCCATTGGCATCTGTTCCAGCCACTGGCTGGGATTGGTTCTGCCCGCCGCCTGCTGGCTGTTGCTGTGGGGCCTGCTGCCCCGCGCAGCCAAAAATCGAAAACAGGAGAATTGCCGCAATGGCAAGAATTGCAAAACGCATCAAACCATCCATCAAACCATCCATCAAACCATTGGCTTGGGCGGTTTATACGTTTTTCTAATCCCGGCTAAGGGATTTGCGCCCGGTCTGGCAAGGGCGGTTCTGGCGGCTTATACATGTATTTAAATATTTCACCACCGAAAAAATACCGATACCAATGGTATTTGGGATAGAGGTCAATGTCAAGACAAAGCCCTTTTTCTATGCCGGCAGGGCATTAAAGCCGGTCAGGCGCGGCATGGTAAGGGACTTCTACGAATTCCACACTGCATGGAAGGGCCTCCAGGGCACCAAGGACAGGAAAGACCTTCTGGACTCGTGCATAGGCGCTATTGAAGGCGACAGGAAGGAAATCTGGTCGCTTGAGAAGAAATCCATGCACAAGGCGCCTTCACTGGAAGGCGGGAATGGCTCCCGCGCCGTGTCGGCGGAAATTGAAAAACGCAAAGCCGACATTGACAGGAATTTCCACGAGCTCAAATACAGGCTTGCCGCAGCCGACGGCGAGATAGGCAGGGCCGCTGAAAGCCTTGAATCTGTCCAGCTCAATGACAACCTCAAAGACGCGCTTTTGTCCCTTGCGAGGGCGGAGCTTGCCAGCCTGTCTGCGATGATTGATGAAAAAACGGCGTTTGTCGGGGCGCTTGCAAAAAAAATACTGGCAGACACCGATAGCGGGCAGTTTTTCGCAAACGTGAAAAAGCTACAGAAGGTGGCGCAGCGCGCCCGCAAAATATCCGGCATGGTGACACGCCCGGTCGCAGTGATATTCACGAGCCTTTTTTTCTGGACATTGAAACTGATAAATGAGCGCGGGCTCACAATGGACAATATTTCAGAAGCGGCCAAGGTGTCGGCAGAGGGCAAAAACGTGCCTTTCGCCGTTGGCACGGTATTCTCGTTCCTGGTCATGGGCGCGAGCTACTACATAAAAAAAGCGGCTGAAAACGACATTAAAATAATAGGCTCCCTTGGCAAGACGCGCGGGCACGCGGAAGAAATGGCAACCAAATCCTGATTCTGCCTCTCAATCCCACTGTGGGGTGTGCATTGGCGGAAAATATTCTTCTGACTCGCGCGGCGGCGCCTGGCAGAAAAACCAGCCCTAGTTTATCACTTGCCTGAAATCCCTCGCAGCAAGCCAGAAAATGAACACGTCGAAAGCCAGTATGGCAATCATGTCAATCCATATCGTAGACAGGTCCCCAGTTATCATGAGAGCGCGCGTGGCGCTGACCATGTAAGTCATGGGGTTTATGGCTGAGAACCACTGGAGAATGGCTGGCATGGTGGCAATGGGGTAGAGCGCGTTGCTTGCGAAGAAAAGCGGAAATATTATCACCTGCCCTATCCCGACAAATCTTTCCCTGGACTTGAGTATCGACGCGATCCAGATGGACATGCCAGCAAAGCCCCCTGCGGATATGAAAACAACCGCAAGCGCTGCAAGCAGGTACAGCGGGTTGAGAATCACATGCACCCCGAGCAGGACGGCTATCGGGAGTATTATCAAGACCTGGAAGAGCGCCCTGACACCAGCGGCCATTGCCCTGCCCACGACTATGGCGAAGCGTGGGCACGGGGCCGCGACCAGTTTTTTGAGCACTCCCGATTCCCTTTCCCAGATTATTACCAGCCCGAAAAATATGGCCACGCTTGTTGCCGACTGTATTATGACGCCCGGGAGTATGAAATCCGTATACGGTATGCCGCCAGTGGGTATAGCTCGCAGGGAACCCATTATATATCCAAAGACAATGAGCCAAAGCAATGGCTGGACAGCGCGGAAATAAAGCTCCGTGCGGTCGTGCATTACGCGGCGCACCTCGAGCTCTATCATGGCTGTTATGACCCTCATTGAGCCTTTGACGTCGAACATAATCATTCTCCTACGCTTTGCGTATCCTGTCCCTTGCGCGCTTGATGTCAGCGATGGCGGTTTCCTGCTCTTTTCCCTTGCCCCTGGTGTATTTGAGGAAGACGTCGTCCATGCTCGGTTTTGATGAAGATACGGACTTCACTTTAACGCCTGTTGAGATGAGCAGGTTCATCACGGGGTTGATTGCCTCGTCGCTGTTTATTGCCATTATCCTCAGGGTCTTCCCGGTAACGCGCGCGCCTGTGATGTGCGGGAGCCCGGAAATGCCCCTGACAATGCCTGAATCCAGCCCGGTCGCCTCTATTGTGATTGTCTCATTGCTTACGGACGACTTGAGCTCCTCTGCAGTGCCAATCTTCCTGAGCCTGCCTTTGCTTATGAGCCCGATTTCATTTGCATACAGGTCGGCCTCGTCCATGTAATGCGTGCAGAAGAACACGCTTGTGCCCTTGTTCCTGTTGAGCCAGCGCAGTTTATCCCACACTGTCTTCCTCGCCGAAGGGTCGAGCCCGATTGTGGGCTCGTCAAGGAACACGATTTTCGGCTCGACCATTATCGCGGACGCTATTTCCAGTTTCCTTACCATGCCGCCCGAATACGTGTTCACCATCCGGCCCGAGACGTTCTGCAGGTCCATGGTTTTCAAGGCGGACTGTATTGCGTCTTCGCGTTTTTTCGCAGGGATGCCGTATATCTTTGCGTAGATGAGCAGGTTCTCGTAAGCAGTGATGTCGCTCCACACGCTCATTTCCTGGGGCACGTAGCTGACCTGGCTTCGCACCTCGCCCGACTGCGAGCGCACGTCATTGCCGAACACCTTGGCGCTTCCCGAAGTGGGGTCTATCTGCGTGGTCAGTATCCTCATGAGCGTGGTCTTGCCAGCGCCATTCGGGCCAAGAAGCGCGAACAGCTCCCCCTCATCGACACTAAAGGAAACGTCCTTCAGCGCGGGCACGGTGGCGTATTTCTTCGAGAGATTCTTGACTTCAATGGCTTTCATTCCCATTCTCCTCTTTCATATTGTGATATTGTATCTTCTGCGAAGCGCGGCAAGCGCCATCAGCACGGTGGGCGCAATGTTGCCCAATCGCATTATGCTTTTTTGCCAAAACCCGTTTAAACCTATTTGCGCCCGCAGCCAGCCGCGCCCCGTTTATCATTAATATAAATATGAATGGTATGTAATATATGATTAACATGACCGAACTGGTGAAAGGCAAGCATTTCTATGGAGCTGTTTCAGTCGGCGAGCGCGGGCAGGTCGTCATCCCCAAAGAGGCGAGGGAGCAGTTCGGCATAAAGAAGGGTGACAAGCTCGTGGTGCTTGGCAACACGGGGCGGGGCATCCTGCTCGTGAAGGCCAGCATGCTCAGGAAATTCGCCGAAGGCATACTCAGGAATATCTGAATCGCGCGAATCGCGTGAAATCTCGGGCTTAAATCCCAAACTCAGCCGCACCCCCCATAGGGTGGGAATTAACTATTGGCAAACGCAGAATTGAGAGACAGCAGAATTGAGAGACAGCAGAATTGAGAGACAGCAGAATTGAGAGACAGCAGAATTGAGAGACAGCAGAATTGA
>JAKALW010000048.1 GCA_021823945.1 Microcaldota archaeon | reverse complement strand
ACTTGAGCCGCGCGCCAGTAATCTGCACGAACTTGAAGACCACTTCGGGCGGATTGTACAGAAGGATGGTAGAGAGCGAGTGGAAAACAGCGCGTTTCTTCGCAGTTTCCGGAGCCTCCGTGATGATAGTGTTGATGGCAATGGAGAGGTCGTTTAGGGAGCTTGGGCCCTGCACAGGTATGTCCGCGCTCGACTTCTCCTGTTCCTTGCCTATTGTCCAGCTGTAGCAGTCTATGTACCTCACGTTCTGCCTGCTGGCAGCGTGGGATAGGCCGTACTCGGAAGCCTTCAGGGAAATGGCAGATGGCGCCATGTCGGTCGTGATGCAAGCCAGGGCCTCGCCCGCAGGCGCAGAATCCAAAAACTGGATTGCGGCGAGGAGCTTTTCAATCCCCGGAGGGGCGATGACAAGTATCATCGAGTCCTGGGGATACCCGCCGCCCATGAGGACGTCCAGCTTCCCTATGCCTGTGCTCGCACGGTTCATCACATTGGGCATGTTGTAATCTGTAATCCTTATTCCCATGGAGGGCATATCAAGCGGCATTGGCATAAGTAGGATATTGATTGGGTTTATTTATAAATTATTTATGGGAAGGCCGGGGAATGTGGCAGGCGGGCCATGGGCAAGGCGGGATTAAAAAGGGATATGCGCGCGGCGAAAAAACTGGAAAAAATAGGAAAGAGAAAAAAGAAAGAAAAGCGGCTGCTCATGCCGCGTTCTTTATTGCGCCGATTGCGGCCTGGAAGTCCTCAAATGGCAATGCGCCAGAGAAGAAAACGCCGTATCCCGCACCATTGACCTCGACAATCTGCGCGTCTATCTGCCCGCTGTACTTCGTCTTCAGCGCGCTGGCATATGCCGCAAGTGCAGTGAATGTGGACTGCTTCTTGTCCTTTGCGTAAATCACAAAGGAGGGGGTGCCGGATACGCCTATGGAGTTGCCCTCGTTCTGGTCAGCGCTCACCACGGCTGCGGATGCATTGGAGTCAAGGCAGTCGTTGAACTTTGCAGAGTCCAGACCTGCCGTAATGGCGTACTTTTTCAGGTCGGCCGGCATGAGAGCCTGCTGGTTCGAGAAGAGCAGGTCGTGGTATGGCCAGAACTTGCCCTGCATGTTCGCGCACTCGCCCGCCTGCGCGGATATCTGGGCCTGCGGGTGCATGGATGCCGGGAGCGGGAAGTACTTGTAGTACACTGACACGTCAGAGTATGTGCTTTCTATCTGGTTGATTACAGGCACTGCCCTCTCGCAATAGGGGCACTGGAAGTCCGAGTACTCAACTACTATAATGCTGCCGTCAGCAGCCCCGGCAGGCGTCTTGCCCGCAAGGCTGATTGAGATAGGCGTCGAAGTGGGCGGAGTTGTTGGCTGGGGTGCGGTGCCAGTTCCCGAGCCCGTTCCCGTGCCTGTTCCTGCGCCTGTTCCTGCGCCTGTGTTTTGGGCAGGAGCGGTTGCCTGCGTCTGGGTCGAGGCAAGGCGCACCTTGTCCAATGCGTCAGAAATTGAGCTTGAAGAGACATATACGGCAGCAGAGACAATGAGCGCAGCAAGCACTATTGAGACTGCAAGGAGCATGTATCCCGCCATTGTTGACTGGTTATCCTTTTCCACTTGAACACCTCTCGAAAATAATGGGCATGGGATAGCGGCACATGGCTTTTTGCTCCGGCTTTGAGCGCGCCACTCCCCACAAACACCATATTGGTTTGCAGCCAACCGTTTAAAATAATACCGATTTGGTAATGTATCTGAAACCAACAGAAACCCAATCGATTTGGGGCATAAATATTAATAATGTATCCTTATTGTAAGTTTGCGCGAATTTGCGCGCGAGCCAAAAAAATTACCTGCGCCTTTTCTCGCCAAGCGCGCGCAAAAGCTCCTCGGGGGAGCCTATCTTGGCTATTTCCTCATGGGTGAGGGCGGGGATGGCGCCAATCCTGGATTTTGCAGCGCGCCGCACTATGAAAAACGGGTTTGCCGAGATGGCCTCTGACAGCCTCTCGAACTGGGCGCACTTCTTTTCAAGGGTTCGGATGTCCCGGTCGCGCTCAAGCACCAGGTTCATTTTGCCGCCGCAAATGCCCTTTTGCGCTTTTGCCCCGCGGGCATTTGAGCCAACGAGGTCTGCGGGGCCCGCGGTGTTGACAGAGCTGAACCCGACAAAGTCGAATATCATGCCGGGGGGGGCGGCTTTGACCGGCGCAGCCCCGTGCTTTGGAACCACGTCAAGCCTCTCTATGCCTGTCCCAAGGGCTGATTCGAGCAGGCCAATGTTTCTTGGAGTGGCAAGCGTGAGGGAATGCTCGTACCTGTAAATCGTGTCCTCCGAAATGCCACTGAGCCGTGCGAGTTCTGAAATGCTCAGGTCCCTGCTCTCCCGCAGTTTCCTAAGCGACTCGCCGTCAAGCCTGGACATCATCCTGTTGAACTTGCGCTCAAGGACCTGACCGCCGCCAACTATGGATTCCATGGTGCCAACTGTGCACGCCAAAATGCCGTGCCTCTCGTAGGCTACATCGTCCTCAAGCACGTAGGATTTCGACCTCTCGCCAATCACAAGGCAGGTCGCGCCCAATACCTGCGACACGGTTTCAAGCTGGCGCGCGGAAGCGCTGTCCAGCGAATCTATGTTTGAAAGCGCCTTTATCAAGTAGAGCGTGCCGGATTTCCTGCACGCTATGTCGAAGCAGCCGCCTATTTCCGAACTTGAGAACACGTCAAAGCCGAGGCGGCCAAGCCTGGCGGCTGCGGTCTTAAGCAATGCCTCCCTGTCCATGCCTTGAATCATGGCCGGCAAGGTTTATCAGGTTTCTCAGCAGCCTAAAATGCGGTAAATCGCGCCAGGGCCGCGGAAATGCCCACACAGGAACGCGTGGAAAGCGATATAAATTTAAGATAGGTTAAGTTGGGGGTCTTTTGTGGTTTGAGAGGACAACCGATGGCAAAAAAAACTCATTTCGTGACTCTTTTGCTGGCCGCTGCGCTTGCTGCGCTCGTGCTGCAAACCCAGGTTTTCGCCCAAGCTGCCGCCAGCCAGGAAATCACAGTGGATTACGGGAAAATAGGCAATCTTGTATCAGTCACTTCTGATTTTGAAAGCCAGCCAGTCATACCAGGGTACGAGTATGCGAACAATATCAACGTATCCTGGGCAATTCCAAACGAGTCTTTGAAAAACCTCAATTCCCAGAAAGTCGAGGTCTTCGTCTCAGTTTGGTCAAACAGCGCCAACATAACATTCGATTCTGGAAACGGCAGGGAAAAAGCAATCTCATTTTCCCTTTATTGCGATGTGGCAGTTGGCGGATGCTCTCCCAACTCGGTTTTGCAAAAAAACGTGAAGGCATACTCCCGCGCAAGCGCCAATGGCACGCAGGACGGAAAGATATTTGTGAACGCCACCCTGACAAAGAGCCAGGCAAGCCCGCTCGATTATGTAACGGGCGCAATAGGCTCAATTGCTTCGGGCCTTGGGATAAAGGCTCCGGAGAACATTTCCGCGAACGCCACAGTTGCATTGTTTGCCGGCAACCAGACACTGGGGATTGATTCGTCACAGGCGGAAAATGCCGCGCAAAAACTGTCATCCACAGCGCAGGACGCCATGGCATCCGGGCAAAGCGCCGCCCAAAGCGCTGGCGGGCAGTCCCAGGCAGTAGCATTGATTGCTGTGGTGGTGCTGTTCGGCATATTCGGATTGCTTGTCTGGAAATTCAAATAACCAGTTTGTCCCTAGGCAAACCATAACGAGGCTTAGCAAAGGTCAGGCTGCCTCTTCTGGCACGCTGTCTTTTTTTTTCCCAATAGATTTATAATGTGGCTAAGCCAATTTGAAAACCATGCAATGGATAAAGACGAAAATCGACGAACTCTGCTTTTTCCTTGAGGAGCAAGACGACATGGCGTCGCCTTTGCCCCAATGCGCAAAATACATAGCGCTTGATGACGCGCAGGTAGAAAAAATCGCGCAAATCCTTTCAACGCGCGGGATACTCACAATAGAATACCCCGGCGCTATGTCCCCGTCCCCTGTGCTCAGGCTCAAATCCAAAATCGAGCCTGTCGAAAAGTCGGCGTATTCGGGCAAGGTGCTTGAGGAATACAGCGTGGCTTCGGGAAACATAAGCGCGCTTGTGGAGATTGTCGAGCCCAAAGGCGAATTCTCGATTTGCTACAGCCTGTCATACCCTTCCCCTATGCCATACACGATTGGCTATCTGGAGTACGTGCGGGACGAGCTTGCAAAGGCTGTTCCTGTTTCCAATGAAGACATCACAGACCCCATAAAGTCCCAGGCACTGTTTTCACGCTTCGCGTCCGCCGCGGCAAAGAGGCTTTCCGAATTGCCAAGGCTCAAAGACGATGCGAAAAAACAACTTGCCACGTATTTGCTCAACATGATGTACGGGCTTGGGGACATTGAGTTCCTGCTTGCCGACGACGCACTTGAAGAGGTGGCCATTAACGGTTCCGGCTCCCCAATATCAGTCTACCACAAGAGGTGGGGCTGGCTCAAGACCAACATCATGCCCGGCTCCGAGTCAAGCATATACAACGTAGCAGCGCAGATTGGCAGGCGGTCGGGAAGGACCATCACGGTCCTGAACCCGGTCATGGACGCCCACCTGCAGACCGGCGACAGGGTGTCCGCAACAATGTTCCCGATATCCACATGCGGACACACGCTGACAATCAGGAAATTCTCGCGCGAGCCATGGTCCATTGTGGATTTCATAGACCCCAAGCTCGGAACCATTTCTTCCGAGATGGCCGCTTTCCTGTGGCAGGCCGTGCAATACGAGCTCAACATACTTGTAGCCGGAGGCACTGCCGCAGGGAAGACGAGCATGCTCAACACGCTTGCGAATTTCATACCCGCAAAAAGCAGGACAATAACTATTGAGGACACGCGCGAGCTGTCCCTGCCAAAGCACCTGAAATGGAACTGGGTGCCCCTCACCACAAGGAACCCGAACGCCGAAGGCGCGGGCGGCGTGGGAATGCTTGAGCTCCTGACAACGTCGCTTAGGATGAGGCCCGACAGGATAATCCTTGGCGAGGTGAGGAAGCGCAGGGAGGCGGAAGTCCTCTTCGAGGCAATGCACACGGGCCACGCAGTTTATGCCACAATCCACGCTGACAATGCGGCGCAGATAATAAGGCGCCTGTCAAACCCGCCATTCGCGCTGCCGTCAATGGAAATCCAGTCGCTGCACCTGGCGGTAGTCCAGTACAGGGACAGGGCCACAGGCAAGAGAAGGACGTATGAGATTTCAGAGGTAATGTCCGGCGCGGAAAACTCGGTTTCGCTGAATAACATATACAGGTGGCGGCCAAGGCTTGACAAGTTCGAGAAATACGCTGAATCAACCCGCGTTTTCGAGGAGCTCGCATTGCACACCGGCATGACAAGCACTGAACTTGCACGCGACATTTCGGCCAAAAAAGACATGCTTGACTGGATGGTCGAGAGGAACGTGCGCTCGGTCGACATGGTGGGCGAAGTCGTGTCAAGGTATTACGACTCGCCAGAGGAAATGCACCGCGCCATAGGCAAGAACGCGACAGTGGCAAAAGTGCTTGGCAGGTGAAACACAAGTGCCCTCTGCTCCGCCAATCCCTTTTTTCAGCGCGCAAAACGCGCTTGCCGCCAAGCTGGCTTTCGCGCTGAGCCCCATAAGGCGGGCCTTTGACTTCCTGAAAGATGATTTTGCGCATCTTGGCTGGAAAACAAGCCCGGTCAACTATGCAATTGTTTCGCTTCTTGATTCGGCAATTGCGGGCATTGCCATATTCATGGCCACTTACATTGCCTCGGGCGGAGTTGGGCAGGGCGCAGTGGCGGCAGCAGGCTCGCTTTTGCCCGCTGTTGCGGCTTTTGCCCTGACGTTCGGCTTTTACATCGCGCTTCCCGGGCTTGAGGCCGGGGACAACAGGGACAAGACAGACAAGGAGCTTGTCTATGCATTGAAGGACCTGAGCGTCCAGATTTCAGGCGGCGTAGGGCTGTACGACGCCATGCTCAACATATCGCGAAGCGGCTATGGGCCTGTTTCAGAGGAATTCGGCACCGCCATCAGGGAGATATCCTCTGGCATTGGCGAGGATGAGGCTTTGATGCGCATGGCGCAGAGGAGCAAAAGCGAATATCTCAAGCGCGCCGTGTGGCAGATGACGGCTGTCATGAAATCTGGCGGCAGCCTCCAGACTGCGCTTTTGGGCATTGTGAGTTCGCTGAGAAGCCACCAGTCGGAAAGGATAACAACATATCTGCAGGAAATGAACCTGTGGGTGCTTGTTTATCTAGTTGCCGCAATCGCATTGCCCTCCATTGCCCTGATAATGATGGTCCTGCTTGGGACAATCGGGACGATGGCAGTGTCAAAAACAGCCCTTGTGCTGATGTTCGCGGTGTCGTTTGTTTTCCAGATTATACTTGTGAATTACCTGAAACTGAGGCGGCCGTACATACACATGTAGGAATGAATCAAAGGCAACTAGGCTTGGAAATTGCAGGAATATGAAAAACAATTGTTATTGCAGGATTGAATAGGTATGCCAGGGAATTTGTGATTTTGATGGAATTCATGACTAATGTTTTTTACAGGGCTGGCTGCCTTTTCCCGGAAAGCCCATTCGTGCCATGGGCAAAGAAATTCCTGCGCCATGCAGGCATGAAGACAGAGCCCAGGGCATATCTTGGGATGCTGCTTCTCAATTTCATTTCCCTTGGAGTGATTGGTTACGCGCTGCCCGTGGCATTCGGGTTTGGCATATGGTCGGCATTCTCGGCAATCTTGTTCCTGGCGTGCGGCGTGCTTGGCGCGCTTGGCACGTATCTTGACGTGTATTTCAAGATAGCCGCAAGGCGCGAGAAAGTCGAGCGCAACCTGCCTGACTTCCTGCTTTTGCTCGCGTCATACATCAGGAGCGGCCTTGCCGGGCCAAATGCCCTCAAAGCCTGCGCGCGGGACGATTTCGAGCCATTGTCCGCTGAAATCAACTACTCTATGTCGAAGTCGCTTGGCTCAGTGTCATTTTCAGATTCAATAATTGAAATCAGCTCGGCTTTTGACTCCGAGACCCTTGAAAGGTCCCTCTCAATATTCGCCACAAGCTCGATTTCGGGCGGCAACGTGCCGCTCATGCTTGAGAACATCGCAAACGAGCTGAGGGAATCGCAAAAACTGCGCTCAAAACTCGTGACAGGCGTCAATGTCTACCTGCTCTTCATTGTATTCACGCTTCTCGTGTCCATGCCACTTCTGTTCTCAGTGGCATTGAAATTCGTTCAGGTGGCGGGCAACATGCCTGCAAGCGCCGGGCTTTCGCCGCCAATAGAATACGACTTTTTGTACAACCTGTGCATCATAGCACTGGCAATCACCGCTGTTGCAGCAGGCATGCTGATTGGTGTTGCGCGGGAGGGAAGCGCGACTTTCGGGCTCAGGTATGCGCCATTTTTGGTAATTGGCGTGCTCGCCTCGTTCGTGTTCTCGAAATTCATACTGCTCGAGTTCCTCTTCAAGTTTGCAGTGTGAGAAAACAGGATGGATTGGCTTTCCCCTGGCTAGCTTAGTCTAAGGATAAATGTTTTGCATGTGAAAGCATGGCTTATGCCGAGGGCAAATGTTTCGCGTGCTTGCAAAAGGAAGCTCTTGCCATTCCTGTCTCTTGTTGTTCTTACTTTGACTCGTAAGCCAGGGGCTTGAGCCCTGCAAGCGGCGCATAGAGGAAATAGGGGAATGAGCCGATTTTCGTGTTGAATAGTTCTATGCTGTCGCGTATGTACTGGCGGCTTCCCGCAATCCAGTTCTCTGTGTTTACAAGTTCACCTGACAGCGCCTTGTAGTTGCCAGCCGCCATGAGCTTTGGGTAGTTTTCCGCTATCGCAAGGAGGGTTTTCGAGTAGCCCACCGGAGGGAAATGCA
>JAKALW010000047.1 GCA_021823945.1 Microcaldota archaeon | reverse complement strand
CTATCTTGGCGCCGAAAACGCGCTCCTTCCTGGATTGCGCGTCAATGCCCTTTACGCCGACGACAGTGCCATTGTCAAACACGAGGTCCGTTACCTTGAAATTCTCCATTGTTGTTACGGATTTGTGCTTCTTCGCCTGCTCGAACATGAAATTGTCGTAATGCATCCTTTTGCAAACATAGCCTGGAATGATTTTCCCGTCCTTGCCGGATGGGAAGGGGATTTGGAGCATGGTGCCTTTCGGGCTTGAGAAAAGCACGCCCGTGACCTTCGCGTGCGGGAGTTTCTCCATCTCGCCGTATATCCCAAGCTCCTTCATGACATGGGCGGACTTGCCGCCGACCGCGTCGCCGCACGTCTTGTCGCGCGGGAACTTGGCCTTGTCAAGGAGCAGGACTTTCTTGCCCGCCCTGCCCAAAAACTGCGCCAAGGCAGAGCCTGCCGGCCCCGCGCCCGCAATGATGACATCGTAATTCGCTTCGAATTCCATAAACACAACTCCATAATGCCAAATGTTA
Source organism: Microcaldota archaeon (assembly GCA_021823945.1). Lineage (GTDB taxonomy): Archaea > Micrarchaeota > Micrarchaeia > Anstonellales > VGKX01 > JAKALW01. The sequence goes on along the minus strand of JAKALW010000047.1, from coordinate 7,479 downwards.
AGGCTATAAGTATTGAATTTAACAAGCCAGATTGGCATTTATTTGATAAACACAATTTAAATAGATTACAATCCAGAGAGAAAACTGCTTTTTCAGGGAAAATCGCTCGCAGCCAGGCATATTATGGCTAAAGCGCGGCGGCAATTGTGGTATTTATGGTGAATTCAAAACAGGCGATGCAGGCGAGGACTGAGAAGGACGCGCTTGGCGAAATTAAAATCGAGCAGGGCAGGTACTGGGGCTCCTTCACCCAGCGCGCGCTCGAAACTTTCGGGCAGGGCGCGGATGCAAATTCATTATACTATTACGGGATATACGTGAAAATGAAGCTCGTGTGCGCCCGGGCGAACAATGCCTGCGGCATTCTTGACGGGGGCAGGAAATCCTCAATAGAGAAGGCGTGCGCAGAGGCGCTTTCAGGCAAATTCGACTCTGAATTCCCGCTAGGGTTCTACCAGGCGGGCGCAGGCACGCCATTCAACATGAACGTGAACGAAGTCATTGCCAACAGGGCAAATGAAATCATGGGAGCGCCTTTGGGCTCGTACAGGCACGTGCATCCCAATAATGACGTGAACATGTGCCAGTCCTCAAATGACCTTGGCCCGACCGCGCTAAGGCTTGCCGCCCTCGACCTGTCCATAGGGGTGAGAAAATCGGCGGAGGAGCTGTGCGCCACGCTTGAGGCCAAGGCCAAGAAGTACGAGGGCAGGGTCAAGGTGGGCAGGACTCACCTGCAGGACGCCGTCCCAATAGGCATAAGCCAGGAAATCATGGCATGGTCGGATTCGATAAGGTCGGACATTGCGGCGCTTGGAATTGCAAGGAAAGAAATGCTTGAAATCCCGCTTGGCGGGACAGCGCTTGGGACGGGCATTGCGGCGCACCCGGAATTCTCCGCAAACGTCTGCGCCCAGCTGTCAAAATTAACAAGGGAGGACATAATCCCGGCAAAAAACATGCATGCCGGCATATCAATGCTCAATCCAATCCTGGGCTACGCGTCCGCACTGAAGCGCCTCAACGCCACGCTTGTCAAGGTGGCAAATGACATGAAAATTCTCATGTCCGGGCCAAAGGCGGGCATTGCTGAAATAGTCCTGCCGGAAGTCGAGCCCGGCTCGTCAATAATGCCGGGAAAGATAAACCCCTCAGTTCCCGAGGCAGTCGAGATAATTGCAAGGGACATGATTGCAAAGGAGCACGCCATTGAGCAGGCCACAATGTCCGGCCAGCTCCAGCTAAACGTGCTCACGCCGCTTGTGGCAAAGAACCTGATTGAAATGCTCAAAGGCACTGAAATGGCGTGCGCGCTTCTTGACAGGAAATGCGCAAGCGGGCTCGAATACGACCTTGACGTTTGCAAGTCCAACATGGACAGGACTTACGTGCTTGCCACGGCACTGAACCCATACCTTGGCTACCAGGCCGTTGCCGAAATAGTCAAGGAATCATTGAAATCCGGCAAGCCAGCAAGGGAACTGGTCATGTCATACGGCCTTGCTTCAGAAAAGGAGCTGGACGGGATACTAGACGCGCAAAGGCTCACAAGCCCGGGGCAGGTCGACAACAAGCTCGTACAAAAAATCAGGCTGTCTGAGAGCTATAATAAATACCTGCAGAAAACAGGAAAAGCCCCAAAGTAAAGTAAAGGGAGCTATCTTTTTTTGCCTGCGCCGGATTTCCCCTGCTTTGCCTTTTTTCCGGATTGCGGCTTTTTGGCCGCTGTTGATGGCGCCTTGCGGCATACCCTGACGAATTTTCCCCCGTCCTTTTCAATGTATTCGAGCGCGCCGTGCGAAATCGCCATGTCAAGTGATGAACTGAAAACCTTCGGGTTCATGAGCATGTACTTTTTGAGCCTTGAGACCGGAACGCCTGAGCGGAATTTGCGCGTCTCTGCTATTATTTCTTTTTCATCAGGCGACTGCTCCGCCTTCTTTTTCTCAAATGACTGCTCCTCTTGTTTTGCTGCGGGTTTGGAGGACGGCTTTTGCGCTGCCTTAGCCGGCTCCTGCTTTTGGGGGGGCTCGTTTCTTTGAGGGAACAGCCCTGCCAGGAATGAGAATGGCGATTTTGCCTGCGCAGTCATTGCCGGCTTGCCGGATTTTGGCATTGGCGCAGGTGACTGGGCCGGTTTTGCAATTGCGCCCTGTGGCAATGATTGAGCCTCGGGCTCGGAAACTGGCTTTTGCTCCTCCAATGCCGCTTTGGGCGCATTGGAATCCATGCCCATGGCAGGCTGCTGGGCAGCTTCGGCTTTGGCAGGCTGCTGGGCAGCTTCGGCTTTGGCAGGTTGTTTTTTAGCTGGCGACGGGGCACTTGCGCCCATTGCCTTATCCGCAGAATCTGAGGCTGCGCCTGCCGGTTTCCTGCTCTTTTGGAGTTCAGAGAATGATTTTGAAAAAATGCCAATCTGCTTGCTGCTGCTTGGCTTTTCTTCTGCAAGGACCTTGACGCTCGAATCCTGCTCAGGCGCAAAATTTGGCTCTTCCAATGACCATGGCCTGTCAGGGTCGTCGCCTGAGGCGCTTGAGCGCGCCCATGACGCTGACTTGATTACCAAAAACGAGCCAATGAGTATGACAAACGCCAGGATAATGATTGAGTAAAGCGGGGCAAGGCCGAATACCGGCAGGTTGACAGGCGTTGAAAGGGAAAGGTCGTATTGCGAGCCTGACATGGAGGAATTGGAAAGCGCAGGCTGGATAATGGTGGCATACTGGAATGACTCTCCCGGCGCAGGGGATACCTGGACGGAGATTGGCAGCATCTGCCCTGTGGCGGTTCGGGTATACAGGTATACTGAAGAGTAGGATGAATTTGTGTTTTCAGCAAGGCCCGAGGAGGATACGATTCTCGAACCAGAAGGCGCTGTCACGATTATGGACACTGGCGAAAACTGCCGGGAAAAGCTCATGCCCAGGTCAAGTGAATAAACATTTGTTCCTGCCACCGTAGTGAGGGGGGCGAGCAGGTAAAATGCGCTTTGCGTTTCGCCTTCCGCGCCCGAGAACACGATGTCTGTCCCGAAATCTGTCTTCTGCGCCGATGCCAAGACCTGTCCGCTGCTCGAAACTGCCTTGACAGGCCCCGTGCCAGTTGACACTGAAAGTGTGAAGGACTGGTTGCTGCCTGGGGCAAACGAGTTGTTCATGTATACCGCCGCCCTGCCGTCAGCCAATATGCCAATGGATATCTGGGCGGAATTAGGGGCAGGTGCCGGGGCTGCGCCACCCACGGAACAATATGAAAAAGGCGATACCGCAAGCAGGGAAAGAATGATAAGAGCCACGCCGCGAAGAATGAATGAGCTGTGTTTGGGTGCCATGGTTTCCACTTCTGATTTTCAGGTTATATAAACTTAATCATGGCTTCCAACGGGATAGGCGCAAGGGGCACAGGCAATAAAATATTGCCAAAAGACAGTTCACGGCATTGCCAAAAGGCATTTCAATGTGCGCGCTAACTCATGCTGAAAACGGCGCAGTGGCAAGCTTTGATAGCACAAGCCGCGCAGCGTTTTGCGTGTCCGGCTCGCCGCCTTTCAGTAGGAAGCCCCGGCGAAACGCGATTTTTCCAAGCACATCAAAAGGGTCTGACCTGTCCCCGCCTTCAAGTACAATGCCAAACGTGGATTCGAGCCATGAGAAAAATGCCTGGTCGCCCGACTTGCGGTCGTATAGCTGGATGAACACGTCTTCAGGGTCGGACAAGCCCTGGATGTTCACTGCGCCCTTGAATATCAGGTCGGCCTTTGCCTGCTTGCCCGGATAAACGCCTGGCAGGTCCATAAGGAACACGCGGTCATTGAGCCTGAACATCTGCCTGCCCTTGGTCGTGAATGCCACAGGGCTGACAACTGCCTTCTTGCGGTCTATGAGGAGATTGACAAGCGTGCTCTTGCCGACATTCGGATACCCGAATATGGCGACCTTGATTTTTGGCCTGCTGGACTTGGACATGATTGCGTCCAGGACCTGGCGCCTGGTGGCTTCCCTGTTCTTGCTCGTCGCGCTGATTGTAAGGATTCCCCTGTCGCAGCATGCCTTGATAAGCTCGGGGGTTGCAAGGTCGCGCTTGTTGGCTATGGTGAGGATTTTGTCCACAGAGCCGAACTTCTTGAGGAACGGGATGCGTGTGCCGTCAATGTTCCGGATGTCCACAAGCTCCATTATCACGTTGCAGTCCCACGCCTCGCGCGCCACCCAGTCATTGGCCATTATCTTCTGCTGCTGCATGGACTTGTAGCCGGAATTATGGAATCTGGATACCTTGGGCTTTTTTGGCGACCTGCCAGGCTTTTTGGATGAATTCCTCGGAATCATGGATAAGAACCTTTTTGCAAAAGCGCGGTTTTCCGCATAAAATGCCGATTATACTTTTAATATGGATGCGATATTGATGCAATTTGGCGCCCAGGGAATTTAAACCAGATTGCCAAGGCGGATTGGAACGCACATGCACAAACGCAAACGCGCAAATTGGAAAATGCAAATCCGGACAAATCAGAGCAGTTCCAATAACTTGCTGAGTTCTGATATGTCAAGCACTGGCTTGCCGAACCTTTCGTAGTCCTCGGGTATCCTCGGACACGCCGTGTTTATGTAGGCGTCGAAGAAATTGAAATTGGCGCATGCCGTTGTGTCAATGAAGTTGGCTACAAGGATGTAGGCTTTCCTGCCTTTCGCCTCGAGCTTCTTTTTAGCAAGCAATGCGCCTGCCAGGTTGTATTGCCCGTTTTTCGTGGACACGAGTATACCGAACTTCCTGGTCTTATCCTGCGCGCAGGCAAGGAGCATGCCCTGCCTTTTCTTGCGGAGTCTCTCAATCAAATCATTGATTTGGTACGCTTTCCAGGAATACGGGTCGAACACGAAGAGTGGGATTTTGGCGTCCACGCCCGTGGGATGGAATATCCCGCCGCCCACATAGGCGAGGCAGTCGGATTCCTTCTGCGCCACTGTTGCCGAGACTGAGTCGCAGCCAAGGACCTGCCCTGCGTGGCGCGTGTGCGCCCCGCCTTTTGCTACCATGACCTCGTGCCCGGCGGATTCAAGGATTTCCCTCATCTGCGGGATTTGGTGGACGTGCTGGACTGTTGTCAGAAGCCCGATTTTTTTGTACTTCTTTAGCAGAGCGAGGTTGTCAGAGAGGATTTTCAGGTTCGCGTCAGACTGATACGGGATGTACTCGATGTCAAACTTCTCGCCCGTGACTTTGTGGAACTCGGCATGGCCGTAATGCCTGAGCACGTCAACGCCAAGCATCCTTGCTTCCTCTAGCGCCAGGTCGCACGCGCCAAAGCATTGGGCAGCGGAGATGAACACTGTATTGCCTTCGGACTCGAGTTTGTCTGAAATCTCCCGCGCCTTTTCCTTCATGCCTTCCGGGAACTGAAGAAGTATTTTCATGCAATTATTAGGAAAAAGGGGAATAAAAACTCGATGGCGGCTTATCCTTAACGCGTGCAACATTCATTTCTTGGCAGCCTATCCAAACGCGTGCAAGATTCTAGTCTAAACCGCTTAGCCTAAGCTAAGTTGTAAAGTGGTCGGCTTGGAACGTTGCACGCGCTGGTGCGTCGCCGCCTATCAGTTCTGCGTGCTTGTGAATGTCAATGTCGCCGTATTTGTCTGGGGCGGGCTGTCGGAATTGATTTTTACCAAGACATAAGCCCAGATTGTGTCCTGCGTGTCCGCATAGGCAAGGGACGGGCACACAGTTATTGGAGAAGTCCCAATGTCCTGCATTGTAGCGTTTATGCCAGGGCACGAGCCTGTCTTGTTCTCGGCGCCAAACACCTGGAACAGGGGCGTTGAGCCGCCTATGAACAAGGAAGCATTCTTGTCTGAAGCCACTGTGATGGAAACATTGACATTGCCCTGGTTTTCCACCAAGAAGCCAGTGTCGCCTCCAGTGACATTGCTTGATTCATTGGATATAAGGGTAATCGAGCCTGCCGCAGGCGGGGTTACAGGAATGAACGAGAACGCGCTGTTGTTCTTGGCGCTTGCTGTATAGACAGCAATCTGGTTCGTGCTTGTGATGTTTATCCCGAGCGTGGCAGTGTTATTTGTCGAAGTGCCATTGGACGCGCCGCCCAGACCTGAATCATTCACGCCATAGCTGGAAAAGCCAGTTACATTGAAAGCCAGTATGTTTGTTGAGGAGTTCCAGGTTATTCCTGTGCACCTTGGCGCTGAACACGCAGTGCCGCTTTGGATGATTGTAGACCTGTTGGCCGCAAATCCAGGATAATAATAGATTGTCGGCGCACTTGCCCCAGAATAAACGCCGCTGGTGTCAACAGTGAGCGCCGCGCTTGAATTGAAAGACTGGTCAAGCCCCGACGAATTCACTGAAATCATGCCATTGTCCATGACAATATTGGAATCGTAATTCTGCCCTGCGGCATTCACCGAATAAGTAGCGGGGAACTTGATTTTTCCCTTGCCGACTTTCTCAAGCGTGAGGTTGGTGACATTTGCGAGGTTAGCCACTGCGGAGAAATTAGTGCTTGAGCCGGAGAAATTCGACGTTGCCGGCACGCTTGACACTGTGAATGACAGGGCCGGCGAACTTGCGCCTGAAACAAAGGACAGGGAATAATTGCCCAAAGACAAATTCGTCTGGTTCGTAGTGAACTGCCAGGAATTCGTTCCGACCAGGTTCAGGCTTGAGACGTAATTTTGGTAAATTTCGGCTGCCGAAAGCGCGCGCTCCCAAATCCTGACCTCGTCAATCCTGCCGCCAAAAGGATTTCCTGCCTTATTGTAGTCTCTTATGCCTATCGTAGCATCATAATTCACGGGAAGCAGGACATTCGCGTTACCGGGGCTCGGCTCTGGCTTGCCGTTTATGTAAAGCAATAATGAAGAGCCGCTCCATGTTGCAGCCACATGCGTCCATACGCCGGGCTGTATGAGAGTCGTTGAGCGGCTGACATTGTAGACGCCAGTGCTTATCTGATGGTCAAGGCACAGTGCTGCGCCGTTTGTGCCGCAAAGCCAGAATACCACCTGCCCTTCCCGTGCCGGGTTGAGTATGGTCTGGCCATAACTTACATTGACAGTGTCGGGGTTTATCCATGCCATCAGTGTATAGCCATTGGTCAGGTTGCCAATTGCCTTTGTAGACCAAAGGTATGAGTTGTTCCTGTTGAAAGATGCAGAGCCGCCGGTTTTCCCGCTTGAATTCCAAAGAGCGAAATTCATGGAAAAACTATTGCCCCTGCCGCTCAGGTCGCCTGCAGTGCCGGCATTGTCACCTGCCGCGGCCACATTGTCTAGGTTCAGGTAAAGCGCGGTAGTGTAGTCCATGAAAGGCGAGGCATAAGTAGTGTTGTTGAAAGCAAGCGAGAAATGACCTCCTCCCCGGACTAAAGTCCGGGGTATCCCATTGACTTAGAAGTCTCTAAGAGTCCTTTGACCGTCTTGAGCCTGCACATAATCCCTTGTGGTTTCCAAATCCACGTCG
>JAKALW010000046.1 GCA_021823945.1 Microcaldota archaeon | reverse complement strand
TTGCGACATCTTCTGGACAAGCACGCCGTCGACATTGCCCCTGCCGACTTTGCCAATGACAGAATCGTACGCCTTCTCAAGCTCGGAATCGCCCTTTATGCCAAGCGCCACGCCGCCCACGTCGCTTTTGTGGGTGAATTTCTTTGATGATATCTTGAGGGCCACAGGATAGCCGAACCTGGAGGCCGCGGACTTGGCGCATGCTATGTCAGGGCAAATCACGGCGGGCTGGTATTTTATCCCGTATTTGCCCATTGTTTCCTGCAAATCCAACAAAACGCACCTTCAAAGCCACGACGCACACGAAACCCAAAAGCCCCTAGAATATCTTGAAGCCCATGAGTATGAAAAGGAAATACACAATTGCCACGCCCGCAAGCAATGCGAGGAGCACTATCAGCGAGCTGATTGATTCCGACAGGTAATATTCAAGCTTTGAAAAAAGGCGCGCATTCTTGATCTCAGCCTTTGACGCATGGTGCAAAGGCGCAGCAGGTTTTGCCGCCCCGGCAGGCTTGGAATCCGATTCTGCCGCTTGCTCTTCATGCCCCATCTGCGGCGTGTAGGGGTAAGCCGGGACCTGCGCCTTCTCGGGTATTGGGGCCTGCTCCGGCTTGATTTCTCCCTTGACGCCTGCTCCGGACAACGCCGAGTCTGCCGTTGCGCCGGCAGGCGCGGCTGCCGCAGCCTGCTGCTTTTTCTCAGGCGCCGGCTTTGGAGCTGCCGGCGCTGGCTTGGGCATGAACCCGAATAGGATGTCCTTTGCGTCCTGGGCAATATCCATGGGGTCGTGCATAGAGGGCGCAGGCTTTGCAACTGCGGGCTTGGGCTCCTCTTTATGAGCTTCAGCCATTGCCTTTTCCTGCGCTGCCTGCTTTGCATGGACCTCGTCAGTGAGCTTTGTCTGCCCGGGGCTTGCGAAGCCTTCGGGGGATTTCGACTTGCCTGCGGCATTGAAGCCCTTCTCAGTGAGAACAAGGGTGACTTTGGCAGACTTGATGGATGGTTCCAGGAAAGCCTGGACAGCAAGCTTGTTCAGGTGCACGGCGAGGTCCGACGGCTTCACGTTCAGCAGGTCAGTGAGCCTGTCAAGCGCAACGTAGCCGCGGCCAACGCCTTCAAGTATGGCATTGTCAAGCGCGTCAAGCGGCTCGAGAGTGCCCTTGTTGCAAAAATCAATCGCGTCCCTGCCATATTCGGTAAGGGATATGCGGGACATGCCGCCAATCGAGGTCTCCAAGTCCACAAAGCCCTTGACTTTCAGCGTCCCAAGGAGGTTGGCAGCCTCAAAAAACGAAGTGTTGATTGCCGGCCCGAACCGTTCAATTACGGAATTCTGGTCTATTTTTACAAGGACCAAAAAATCAAGATAAGTTAGGTTTTCCACAAGATTAGCTTTATTTAGATGTGGTTTATATAATTTTCCCAGAGAAGCAGTAGGATAATCGGATGGATTTCCAAGGATAATGCGCGCAAATGGCACGATGCCTGCCCGAGCTTCCCAGGATATGCAGAAAGGCGGGATATCCAATCCAAGGAGAGAGAAAAGAGGAGAATTGTTGGGGCGGCCCCAAGGATATTGGTATATATGGGTTCATTTTCAGTAACGTTTTTGGGCTCTGCCCTGGAAGTGGGCAGGAGCGCAATCCTCGCGTCCACGGACAAGAAGCTGATGCTCGACTACGGGCTCAAGCTCTTTGCGACCGAGGAGGTGGATTACAAGCCCACGGAATACGACGGACACCTTGACCTGGCCATACTTTCGCACGCGCACATGGACCATTCGGGGAACGCCCCCGCGCTTTTCATGAAAAACAACGCGCCCATAGTCTCGACGCCGCCCACAAAGGCGCTTTGCGAGATATTGTGGGAGGACTCGCTCAAAATCGGAACTTTCCAGACATACAGCAAGAACAACATGAAAAGCGCTGTCAAGAACTTCATGACGGTGCCATATGGGAAAAGCATATTCACGGGCAGCACGAAATTCTCATTGCACGACGCGGGGCACATAGCAGGCTCCTCTGTGGTGGCGCTTGAATACGCGGGCAAGAAGCTGGTATATTCGGGCGACATAAAGCTTCAGGACACGAAAATGCATCATGGCACGGCATTCGCCGAGAAGGCGGACGCGCTCATCATCGAGAGCACCTATGCACAGCGCGAACATCCGCCGCGCCAGGAGCTCGAATCCAAACTACAGGACTCTGCCAAAAAGACAGTGGACGACGGAGGGATAATGCTCTTGCCAAGCTTCGCAATCGGCAGGAGCCAGGAGCTTGTAAGCATCCTTTCAGAGTTGCCGGACGACATTGACATCTACCTTGACGGCATGGGAAAGCTCGCCGCGCTTGCGGCTTTGGAATTCCCGGAATACATCAGGGACTTCGAACACTTCCAGGGCGCGCTCAACAGGGTGCATTTCGTCAACTCGCAACTTGAGCGCGAACAGGCGGTGGCGCGGCCGGGCATCATAATCGCGACTGCGGGCATGCTTCAGGGCGGGCCGTCATTGTTCTACCTGATGAACCTCAACCCGAACTCGAAGATTGCCATGACTGGCTACTCGATGGAAGGCACGAACGGCCACTCGCTAGTTAACGAGGGCACGGTAGTGATTGACGAGAAGAAAATCAAGATTGACCTGCCAGTCGAATACATGGACTTCTCTGCCCACGCCGGAAGGAGCGAGCTATTCGAATTCATAGAGAGGATAGGCCCCTCCCAGATAATCTGCAACCACGGCGACAGCTGCATGGCGTTCGCCGAGGAGCTGAAAGGGAAAGGGTACGACGCAGTGGCGCCTGCCATTGGGCAGACTGTAGAGATAAAATAAGGAAAGGAAGGGAAGAAAAAAATCCCCTTGGCTTTTTGGCTTAGGACTGGATTGTGTAGCCCTTCTCTTTCACAGCCTTCTTGGCCTCTTCAAGGACAGAAGTGAAGTTGTACTGCACTACAATCAGGTTTTTCACATTGTCCATGGTGAGGACCTTCGCGCCCTCAATCTTGTTTACGGCTTCTTTTATGGCTGTGAAGTCAGGCTCGCCGCTTATGCCGCCTACCTTGATTGTCGCCGTGAGTATCTTGTTAGCCGCGACAAGTTTCAAAGCATCCACTATGGCGCCATCAAGCGCTGTTGCAATGTCATGCACCTTGTCCGGGCGGCTCTTCCACGTCCTGTATGTGTGCCTTGCCATCATGAAGACAGTGCCCATGCCCGCGAACACCGAGCCTATGTTCAAGACAATGTTGATTACCTTCGCAGGGACGGCAATGTAGCTGTCTGTGAAAGGAATGTCAATGTAGCGCGTGTACTCCGCCATCGGGTGCTGGCTTGAATTGGCAGCCACAAGCAATGTCGAGCCTGCGAAAAATGCGCTGATGGCCGTCCCAAGCCCCAAATCGAAAACTGCCGCCTTGTTGCCAATGGATTTGGGCATGTAAAGGTCCACGGTTTGGGCAGGCATATTTTGCACAGGGCTGTTTCTCTTTACCTCATATTTGGGATTTGAGGAGCCCTCTTTGTAGCACGAGGCGTCCATCCGCGGCCTGATAAGCTTGCGGGCTGTTTCGATGTCATCAAGGCTCATGCTTGAAAAATGCCTGCGGGCCACCTTTTCCATGATGCTGTTCATGCCGTAGAGAGGGTCCGAGCTGCGGTTCTTGAATTTCCTGAATACATTTTTGGCTTCCTTCCTTGTTATTACGGTATCCTTGAATACATTGGAACGCATAGAAATGCACCTGGTGGTATGTGGTAGAGGGTGTATTTAAATGTTTCCCTCCGCCTCTTCCCAAACCAAAGCCGAAGAAAAGCGCAATATTTTTTAAGTGGGGCGTGATGGATTATAGCAGGTGAATACCATGGCTGACACTAATGACATGCTTGTAATGACAACCCCGCTTCCGGCAGGGCTGAAAATTGTCAGGATATTCGGGCTTGTGACAGGCCTCACAGTGCGCTCAAGGGGATTTGGCGGCACATTCGCGGCAGGGCTTGAGGCGCTTGGCGGCGGCGAGATAACCTCGTATGTTTCAGAGGTCGAGAAGGCAAGGTATGAGGCGATTGAGAGGATGAAGGAAAAAGCCGCGGCTCTCGGCGCAAACGCGGTTGTCGGCGTGGACATGGAGACGTCAACCATGGGGCAGACAAACTCCATGACGCTCATTGCAGCCACGGGAACCGCAATACTGATTGAAAAGGAAACAGCGAAAAAGAAGTGAATAGGCAAGAAGGCAACCTGGCAAAATAATTGCAAAAAAGAAGTGAAAAAAGGCAGCGGACAAATCAACAATAGAATAGGCATGAAACAAGGTAGAGCAGATAAGTCAACAATAGATTAGGCGTGAAAATAGGGAGTGAGAAAATGTTGGAACTATTTTTCGGCTTGTTTTTCCCGCTTTTCTTTTTCTTATTGATAATCCTGATACCGATTGGCGTGGTAGCCCTTGCCATATACATTTACCTGAACAGCCGCAAGCGCGAGGAACAACTGGACGCGAAGATGCGACACCAGCCCAGCAACAACCAGTGAATTTTCTCTTTTTACTGGCTGGATGCAGTGCAGGAAAACTTAGAGTTTGGCTGCAGCCTCCTCGGCTACAAGATTGCCTACATAGGTCAGGCGGACTGATTCCCCGTCCACTTCCACAATCCCCAATTCCTCAAGATGCGCTATCTGCGGGAATGCGTCGAGCACATCTTTGCCATACCTTTCCCTGAAAAACTGCCTGCATATTCCAGTCTTGATTGCGCGCCTCGCATAGCTTTCCATTTGCTCCTCCTTTGCCAGTAGCCTGCCCTGCCCAATCGCGTCCCTGCCTTCATTGACTCTTGTGATATATTCGCGCATTGAACCAGCCCTGTCCTTTATTGAGCCGATATTCCCAAAATACCAGCCTGATTTTTCCATCGTGCTGTATGCGGACACGCCAATCCCAAGAAGTTCGCTGCCGTTTTGCCACTTCTCGTGCTGTGCCACGTGTTTCCCCAGACCTTTGTAGAACCAGTCAGTGGGAGACTGGGAATAGCCAAGCTCGGCAAGATATTCAGTAGCCATGATTTTCATGGTGAGCATGGTGGGATTGCTTTGAGGGAAAAGCTCAGGCTGTCTTTTGTAGAGTTCCATGAATTCAGTGTCCTCCTCTATCCGCAGATGATACGTAGTAATGCTTTCAGGGCCAAGTCCCGCAACCTTCTTCAGGTCTGACTCGAATATTTCAAGCGTTTGGCCTGGCAGCCCGTATATCAGGTCAATGTTGATGTTGTCAAATCCAAAACCCCTCAGGGCGCCGAAGACAGACCTTGCCAGCTCCTCGCCGGAATTTGAGCGCGCAATTGCCTTCAATACGCCTTTGTCAAATGACTGGACTCCCATGCTTATCCTGTTCACGCCGCACTCCTTGAGCGCAGCGAGCTTTTCATCCATTCCTTTCCTGAGGCTGGCAGGCGAGATTTCAAACGTGATTTCCGCGCCTTCCTCGAATTCGCAATGCGCGCGCAGCATGCCGAAAAGCCTGCGTATCTCATCCGCGCCCAGGCTCGAAGGCGTGCCACCGCCAATGTAGAGTTGCCTAATGTTCAATGAGCCATAGGCGGATTTCCACATGCCAAGCTCTTTCCCAAGCGCCTTCAAATATTGCCTTCTTATACTTTCCCCCGAATTGTTTTTGGAATAGTTGTGCTCATCGCCTTTTGATATGGCATCATAAGGGCAGAACGTGCATATTGTTTCGCAAAATGGAATATGGACATAGAGCACGCCATTGTATCCATCTTTGGCGCTTTGGGCGATATCTGCGATAGTAGGAGACTTGGGGCCTATTGAGGCTTCCTGCATTGTGTTTGGCTCGCCGCCTGTTTCTGCCTGTGTGGGCCTGCTGCAGAGGAGTCTGTAATCCCTGCCGCGCACAAGCCCTTCCCTTGAAAGCATTTCAAAATCAATTGAGCCAAGGATTTTTTTCGATCTCGCAATCAGGTTCCCTGTTTCTAGAGGTTGCATGGCATTGAAAACAGCATTGCCCTGCCTGCCCAGATTGGCAGCATTGCCCTGCAACCCGCCCCCGTTCGCGATTTTTTCAACCATGATAACAACACCCCGACCGATACAAACGCCGTTTATGTGTTATAATTAGTAGAATATTATGGATATATATTTAATTGCCCCCTTAGGGGGTAATGATTAAAAAGCATATATGGCATATCCCAAGCATGGACACGAAAATACTCGAGGAAATCGGGCTCACTAAGGGCGAAATCAAGGTATACGTAGCATTGTTTGAGCTTGGCGCGTCCACAAGCGGGCCTATTGCCCGGCAGGCAGGCGTCAGCCCGTCAAAAGTCTATCCAATCCTCAACAAACTGTCAGCAAAAAGCCTGGTTGGCTCGGTGATTCGGGGAAAGACAAGGTATTTCGAGGCTGCGGGCTCTGAAAAGCTCCTCGGGTTCCTTGAGCAGAAAAAAGACGAGATAACGAGCCAGCAGCATGAACTTGAGAGATTCCTCCCATCGCTTCCAATGCCAAAAGGCGCGGTTACCAAGGCATTCCTCTACGAGGGACTTAAATCTGTCAAGAACATGTACAACGAGATACTCCTGAAGCTTGGGAAGGGCGACACTTACCTTGCCTATGGCATAAGCGGCTCAAGCTCGCTTAGGCGCTCCAATGCCTTTTTCCAGGACTGGCAGATGCGCAGGGGCAAAAAAGGCATCAAGGGAAGGATAATCTACGATTATTCAGCGGCGGACATAGCAAAAACCAGGGCAAAGGCACCCTTGACAGAAGTGCGCGTGCTGCCAAAAGACTTCAAGACGCCGGCGGGCATAAACGTGTTCGGAGATACCACAGCAATCATACTCTGGATAGAAAACCCCGTTTTATTCATGATAGAAAACAAGGAGGTCGCCGACTCATTCAGGCAATACTTCGCCCTCATGTGGAAAATCGCAAAGGAAGCGTGAGAAAATAGGATTAATGCAGGCGCCAATATTTGTTTCAACTAATTATATTTTATTACAAAACATTATAAATACTAATAAACTATCATATTACATAAATCAAATATACAGGAGATTTTGAGACATATCCAAATTAAACTGACAGGTGATGCCGTGACGACAATGAATATTGAACTTTCCGAAGAAAACAACAGGCTTTTGAACATTATAAAAGCAATGTTTGACCTGAAAAACAAATCCGATGCTTTGAATTTCATAATCAAGGAATATGGCAAGGACGTAGTTGAGCCCCAGTTAAGGCCCGAGTACGTGAAAAAAATGCGCGGCATCCAAGCAGAGAAGGTGACAAAGTACAATTCAGTAAGTGAGATGAGAAAAGGTTTTGAACAATAATATGTCCAAGAAAGCAGACGCCTCGATGCACCCATATCAATCGGATTAGGAGCCAAACCCATGTATAGCCCCGAAACAACAGAAACATTTAGGGCAAAAATGAAGAAGCTTGCCAAAAGGGACAAGCCCAGATATGAGATGGCAATGGGCAAAATTGAAGACATACTCAAAAATCCCCAATCACAAAAGCCATTAGGGAACGTCATAGCGGGTGTCAGGCGCGCGCATATTGACCCTTATGTCCTCACATACGACATCAATGAGGAGCGCAAAACAGTGCGTTTCCTCGATTTTGAGCATCACGACAAAATCTACAAGAATTAGCAGCCAATAGTATGTTTGCCTCGGGCGATCGAGCAAACCGCAGATTTGCGAGAGACTTTACCAAAACGAAGTGGAGGTAAAGGCCCGAGGCGGGAGAAAAAAGAAAGAAAAACGAGTGCGCTAATAGAAGGCATCATCGGCAAAAACCAAAGGGTTTTTGCCATCTACTTGTCGCATACGCGACAAGTCTCGCCAATTTCCTGCGGGAAATTGTCGAAGCCTCGGGCGAGAATTGAACTCGCGGCCTCGTCCTTACCAAGGACGCGCTCTACCTCTGAGCTACCGAGGCGGCATTAATCTGTCTGCCGTCAAAGAAAAAAATGGAAAAGGAGAGAATATTTCT
>JAKALW010000045.1 GCA_021823945.1 Microcaldota archaeon | reverse complement strand
CCGATCAATTTCATCGCCGCGTCGTCCGCGTAATATGCTAGCGATCCTTCCAGATCCCCCGCATTGAACGTGTTTGCCGCGGCAAGCACAACCGCCGATGCCGAGCTGAAAGCATCTTCGAGCCTTGACTTGTCTGTGTCGCGCGGGGAAGGTTTTAACCCCCCGGAAAAGCCAAGCGCATCCGAGTAATCGGGCTTTTCAGAATTGACAATTTCAATAAGGGACGGCAGTTTTTTCCTCTTGGCAAGCTCCTGCCTGAATTCCGATAGCAGTTTTGATTTTAATCCTGCATATTTGCTTTTCTCAAGCTGCAAATTGCCAATGCACTGGCTCTTTCCGATGAGGTTGAAGGAAAATATGCAGTCCCGGCAGTCCTCAAGCCCGTAGGAATAATAGGAATCGGACGTGTTGCCTGAAATCCAAAGCTCAAAACTCCTCTGATTGTCAAAGACAATGCACGAGCGTATGCAAAATTTGGTGGAGCCGCCCTCGTTTGTGCCAAATATGTTTTCAGACAGGCGCATCCACTGCGAATACGCCACGTTCTTGCACCCGCTCACCCGCACGGAGTGCGACACGAAAAAGCTGTCTGAAATGCCCGACGACTTCTCGATGTGGCCAGAATTGCCAATCACTATGTCGCCGCAATAGGCGGCCCTTTCGGAAACCGCCCCGAGAAGCGAGTCCATGTCCTTCATGTCGTTTAGGGATATTGGCTCGAACTGTCTCATGAAGTCCGTTTGCGCCTGCCCTATTACGCGCGCGCCCTTGCAGTAATATGGCGAGGTCATGACTGTTTTCCCGCCTGTTTCGGATTTGCGCTCCGGCAAGGGGTCGTTCAGGCCCGATAGCCATTCGCCATAATCGGAAAGCGGGCCGACTTCGCCGCCAAGGACAGTCCTGCAGGTGTTCCTCCACTGCTTGTCAAGTTCCAAATGGCAGGCGCTTTCCATAAATATTCATTCTGCGGGCAAATTATAATAAACTCGTATTCATGATTTTCAAATAAATTCCGGGCATCCAGGCAAATTCCAGGCTTCCAGACGAATCCTGCGCAAATAATCACTTTTTCTTGCGGGTGCGCTCTTGTCTCTTTTTCCAGTGCAGACAGCCCAAATTGAATATGTCAATTCCGAGCGATTTGTTTTCCTCAAGATCTTTTGTTATGCCCGCAAGCGCTGATTTTTTCAGCGCCTGATATTTGACCTTTTCAAGTTTGACGTTGAATATTGCATATTTGAGGTTCTTGGCATTGAAGCAGAACATGCACTCCTGCATGCCTTCGCAATTGTGGCAGAAGTAACAATCCGAGCAGTTGTTCGAGTCGGACACCTCAAAGCACCTGGACAGGTTGCTCGAGTCGTGGCATTTTATGCAGAATTTGGAGGAAAATATCAGGTTCGAGCCGAACACGTATTCGCTGTCGCGCGGCCAGTGCGAATATGCGCAATACCTGCTGAAAACGTAAATCGAGCCCCAGTAGCAGTATTGGGCCTCGCGGGATATTGCCACGTCAACCATGCCCATGCTCTTCCTATAAAACCAGGGGGATGTCAGGCTAAGCCCCTTAAGGGACTCGGCGGCGTTGGAAAGCGAAAACGTTTCTATTTCCTCTTTTGAGAGGGTTTGCCTGCCAAGCTCCAGTGATTCCTCAAATGTCACGAAATCGCCGACTGTACTGAAAAATTTCCAGCCCGGGACGACCATGGCAATTCCACTGGCAACTGATTTTGACTTTCGCGGGGGTGGCACATGCCCCTGGAGCCACGCGCCATAATCAGACATACGCCCGAGCCTCTTTCCGAATATAAGCTGGGCTGTTTCGCCAAAGGCCGAGTTGATTTTTTCCAATGCCGCTTGTCTGGGAACCTGTTCCTGCATCGATAGGAAATTGGAGGACGTGCCCCTGCCCGGCGTCGTTGCGCCTGCATCAGGAAGCACGCTGTTTTTTTGCAGGAAAACGCCTGATTTCGCCTTGCGGAGCGCGAGAAAATCGATTATTCTTGGCGCTTCCTTTCTGGAGGCGAGCGTGGACCTGATGTCCTCAAGCAACTTGGCCTTGATTTTCCCATATTCCGGTTTTGGCAAAGCCAGGTTGCCAATGCAATAACTCGCATTTCGCAGATTGAAGGAAAACATGCAGTCATTGCAGCCTTCAAGGTTAGCCACATAATAGCAGTCGGATGAATAGAATGTTTGGTTTACCTCGAAACACCTCGTGTCGTGCGTCGTGTTGAACCCGCCTATGACAAAGGCCGAATCTGCCACCGTATCGGCGCCGAACGCGTATTTCATGTAGCGCATGATTGAGGAATACGCCACATATTCGGAGTCATAAACATCGCTGGACGCATATACGCAGCTTGAATTCATGCACCTGTTTGAAAGCGAGACGTTTGAAGAGTTGCCAAGAACGATATTGCCGGAGTAATAGGTCCTGCCTGCCAGCGCCTCAAGAATCGAATCAAGGTCCTTTATGGAATTAATGTCCAATGGATTGACCCGGGAAACTGGGGCGGCGGCTTCAGACTCGGAGTTGGAAATGAATTTTGCGCCATTGCAAAAAGAACCCTCGTGAACTGCCACGCCAATGCCGGAAATGGCTGATTTTTTCATGGACAGTGGGGCCACATAGCGGGAAAGATGGGTTTCAAACTTGCCAAGTTCCCCGATTTCCCCGCCAAGGAGGATTTCGCAGGTCTTTGCCCATGCCTCGTCGATTTCATGCATGGATTTCACTTTCCTTTTGGCTTGTGGCAGCCAAGATTGCATATGTCAAACCCGAAAGTCCCTGTTTTCTCAAGCCGTTTTAGAAGGCCGGCAAGCACCATTGCCCGGATTTTCTCGTATTTTTCCCTGCCGACTTCCACATTGCCGATTGCATAGCGAAGGTTTTTCGCATTGAAGCAGAACATGCAGTCGGAAAGCCCCTCGCAGTTATGGCAGAACATGCAGCGATGGCAGTTTTTCGAGCCGTCCATGTCAGTGCAGGCATTGAGCCTGACACAGTCGTGGCAGCGCAGGCAGAAAGAGGATTCCATCATCAGCACGCCGGAACCGAAAACTGACTCGCAGTTTTGCGTGTGCGTGCAATATGCGCATTTTTTCGAGAATGTGGAATCCGATACCATGTAGCAGTCAGTTGCGGTGTACTGGACAGGGACTGCGTAATTGTTATGGTTGTTGCCCTCGGACATGCCAGCCGGGTAAAACGCTATCCTCTCAAGCCTTTCAAGGATTTGGGCAAGCGACCCGCCCCAGCCCGGGCCAATGTCGAGCTTTCCAAGTTCCAAAGCCTCTTCAAGGCTGACAAGCCTGGTTTCCGACACCCTGCCCCCACGGAAATAGTGCGAATGGAATGCCTTGCTCCCAAAAGGCGTTGTGAGGCCATATACCCTGTCGGTGCGCTCGGACAGGAATTTGGAATAATTGTCAATTCCCTTGAGTTCTTTCCCAAATATGAGTTTGGTGGTTTCGCTAAAAGCTGTTTCAAGCCCCGTCTTGTCCCAAGCAGGGGCCGTGCCCGTTTTCATGACCGCTTTTCCTGCGCTGCCCGCAGGGAAAATGTCCTTCATGGAATTCAGGCTTGGCTTCGAGGAAAACCCAAAAACCGATGGGAATGATTTGTGTTTTTTCATGTGCTGGACAGTTTCGGCGCAGAGTTTTTTCTTGAGTCCGAGATACTTGCCGCGCTCAAGCTCCAGATTGCCAATCCTGTATTTTTTCGAGCGCAGGTTGAAGGAAAACATGCACTCGGTGCAGTCCCTACAGTGCGAGGTGAAAAACATGTCCGAGCTTTTGGTCGTCCAGCTGCACTCGAAGCTGCGCACAAGCGAGTCAGTGCCAAGCACCCGGATGAGATGGCTGCTGTTTATGAGCGTGCACGAGCCGAATATGAATTCGCTGTTTTGGCGTATGAATGCAGAGTATGCCACGTATTTTGAGGATACAACAGTGTGCGAATTGGACACAAAGTGGCTGTCGGAGCAGTTGTCCACGTTTTCAAGGCTTGAGCATGTGCCAAAAACCTTGTTGCCGGAATAGCAGAATGTTTCGCCGAGGGAGTCTAGAAGCGAGTCAAGGTCCTTGACGTCGTTTATGGAAAGCGCAGCCATTGATTTGACGGATACGGCCAAAGCCTTGCCCTGCGCGTCAGGATTATTATATGCCGCGGTCGGCTTGCCTGCCCCGATTTCATCCTGGGAAATCAGGCGTGCGCCCTTGCAATACCTGTTGGTTCCAATCCAGACGTCTTTCCCGGAAATGGCGGATTTGCCCTTCACAAGCGGGGAATAATGATATTCCCTGAGATATGGAGCAAAATCCACCAGGTCGCCTATTTCCTCCCCGAATATGACTTTGCACGTCTGTTTCCAAGCGGAGTTTATGTCCATTTTGACCATCTATGCCCAAATTCCCTTGCCAAAGCGATATCCTCCTGTTTTCCTTGCGATTTCTTCCAATGCGAATGCCATTCCTTTCAGCGCGCCTTCCCGGCTTTCGTTGGCTTGCGCCCGACGGCGCCAATATTGTAGATGCTAAGATTCAAATCATGGCCTTTTTCAAGCCTGCCTGCGATTCCGGCGAGGAGTTTCCCCTTGATTTCAAGGTATTTCTCACGCCCGACCTCCGCGTTCCCAATCGCGTATCTCAGGTTCTTCGCATTGAAACAGAACATGGAGTCCTGCAATCCTTCGCAGTTGTGGCAGAAATACGAGTCAGAGCACGTCCTGCACGAGTCGCACTCGAAACAGCGCGTGAGCTTGACTGAATGGTAGCATTTTATGCAAAACGAGCAGTCAAAGAGCTGATTCCCGCCAAACATGTGCTCGCAGCTTCGCGGGTAGAAAATATAGCCGCAGTATTTGGAATACACCATTGCGCCAGAGCGGTATGATAGCGAGCTTTCAATTGTGGTGGAGCATTCTGTAAGGCATGTGTTGGTCCCTTCTTCGAATTCCATGTTGAAAAACGCCAGGGAACCTATGACACGGTGCGCATTGGCAAGCGCCAGCCCTTCGGCGTCCTCCAAGCTTACGCGGGCAGTCTTGCCAAGCTCGAGCGCCTCGCGCTCCGTGACAGCCCTGGTAAGAATTGGAAGATGCACGGGAGATAGAGCGCTTTTGAAGAAAAGTATCTTCCTGCCGCTCGCGGCGGATTTTGCTCTTAGCATGCTCTCGCCATTTCTCGTGAGCCAAGATGAATATGAGTCTATTCCCCGCAGTTTAGCCCCGAATAAGAGGGATGATGTTTTCTGGAACGCTGCCTCGGTTGCTTTCTTGCCCTCGCCGCCGTCCTGCCGGGTTTCAGGCGCCGAAATGGCTGGCTTTTCAAAGCCGCTTTTTGCCACTATGTCCATGAGTGAAGGGAGCTTTTTTTTGCGCTTGAGCTCCCCGACCATGTCCGCAATCAGTTTTTCCTTCAGCTGTATGTATTTATCCTTCCCAAGTTCCAGGTTTCCTATGGCGAAGCGCTTGTTTTGCACATTAAAGCAAAACATGCATTCGCTGCAGTTCCTCAGGTTGTAGGAATAATAGCCGTCAGAGCAGTTCTGCGTGACCCACATCTCAAAGCACCGCTTGTCCCTGTAGGTCTGGGGGCAGCGTATGCAGAATTCCGACTCCCCTGGCCCATAGACGCCAAAGCAGTCAGTGCACAGCCTGCCGCGCGAAGAGTAGGCGAGATTTTTGCAATCGCCAAGCATGGATGTGTTGAGCATGAAGTAGCTGTCAGTTATGTTGGAGCTTTTTTCCACCTGCCCGGAATTCCCAAGTATTATGTTGCCTGCATAGCAAGCCCTCTCTGAAACAGCATCGAGAAGGGAATCTAAGTCCTTTATCTGGTCCAGGCTCAGGGGCGCGTATTTTGCGCCATAGTCAATCTCGTCAAAGCTTATCCACCTGGAGCCTTCGGCATACTCGTTTATGGCATATGCCACTTCCTTCCCGCTAATGCTGGATTTGCGGCTGACATTTTGGCGTGTCAGCCCGGAAAGCCACTGGGCATAGTCCTCAAGCGGGCCAACCTCCTCCTTGAAAAGCACCTCGCATGCCGCGCGCCATCTTTTGTCCAGGATTTCAAGAGTACCGCCCATTTCAAAGCACCGAGATAATTTCGAAGGTCTTGAAGGATTCATTCACGCACGCGCTTGCCCGTGCCGATATTGTAAATGCTGATAGGGAATGTTTTTTCCCGCTCAAGCCCCAAGGCTATTTCATCGAGGACTTTCTTTTTAACCGACATGTACTCCTCGCGCTGGAATTCAACATTGCCAATGGCATATTTCAGGTTTTTCACATTGAAGCAGAACATGGAATCATGGACATTTTCGCAGTTGTGGCAAAAATACGAGCCTGAGCAGTTCCTGCACGAGTCCATTTCAAAGCACCTTGTCAGTTTTACAGACTGGTAACAGTGGATGCAAAACGAGGAGTCGAAAACCACGCTACTGCCAAATATTGATTCAGCAGAGCGCAGCCAGAAATTGTAAGCCGAGTCCTTGGCGTGCACGCATGGCACGCAGAAATAGCAGTTCGAGCTGTTGGCGTATGCCATGCAGTTGATTATGTTCTTGTTTGCGCCGTCACGGATTTCAAGCGACATGTATGCTATGCCGCGAACGAGCTCGCCTGCGTTATCAAGCGAGACTGTTGCCGGGTCAAAAGCGCACTTGAGCTTTGCCGCAAGCGCCAAAGCCTCATCCTCCCTCACAATCCTTGCTTCTGGCACCTCGAAATACCTTGCATACGCGCCCTGAAAAATATCAGAATTTGAAATGGCTGATTTTACCTGTTTGCCAAGCTCCAGGTGCCCCGAAAGCCAGGCAGAATAGCCAGATATCCCCTTCAACTCCACGCCAAGAAGCAGTTTTGATGTTTGTGAAAATGCCGACTCTACTGGCGCCATGTCGCCTTTCTGCGCAGTGGGCGGCCTGAGGCTGGAAAGCGCGGCCTTTGCAGGCGCATAATCCGGCTTTTCCGCGCCGACTATTTCCAAAAGCGAGGGCAGGCGGCGCCTCGATTTGAGTTCATCGCGCATCTGCCCGAGAAGCGCGGCCTTGACAGAGAGGTATTTTGAACGGTCAAGCTGGGCATTACCAATGCAGTATTTTGCATTTCTCAAGTTGAATGAGAACATGCAGTTCGAGCAGTAGTTAAGGTCAAAAACATAATAGCTGTCGGTTGTAGTCGCCACCATCCAGCCTTCAAGGCAGCGCTGCGCCCTATATGTGTCGCTGCACCGGATAAGATACTTTGACTCTCCCGGGGCCGCAGTGCCAAACACGCATTCGCACTCCCGCGCCATGCTCGAATATGCCAGGTATTTGGAATCCACTACGCGCGACGAGCCATAGACATAGAAACTGTCGGAAACATTTGTGCTTTTCTCTACGTATTTTGAGTTCCCAAGCACTATGTTGCCAGTGTAATAAGCCCTGTCCGAAACAGCCTGGAAAAGCGAGTCTATGTCTTTTATCTCGTCAATGCCCAAAGAAGGGTATTTCCTGCCAAAATCCACTTCCCCAAAACTCATGCGCTTTGAGCCGGCCGGATAATCAGGCATGCCAAACGCCACCTGTTTCCCGGAAATGCTCGATTTCGAGTAATACAAGCCCTCGGACCATTCGGAAAGCCATTTTTCATAAGTGCCAAGGTTTCCGACCTCGGCCCCTAGCACGAGCCTGCAAACATTGTTCCATTGCTTTCCAAGCGCGTCAAGAGGCTCGTTCATTTCTTTCCACCAATATGGCAAATCCGCCGGTTCTTTCCTTTACTTTCATTTCCGCAAATGCCCATGCCAAAACTGCATGCCAGTTATTCCAGCCATTGCAGCAAACCCCGAGGCCAGACATGGATTCACTTCTTTCCAGACGGCCCGTAAATCCCAGTTCCCAGGTATTTGTTGCGCGCCATCGACTCGCCTTCAAAGGCCACGTTGCGGAGCGACTTCGCGGTCTCATCGAACGCGGTGACCATCTTCTGTGCGTTCTCGCCACCTTCGGCCGCGGCCTGTCGGGCCTGGTCG
>JAKALW010000044.1 GCA_021823945.1 Microcaldota archaeon | reverse complement strand
ACACACTCTACCCGCTCAGGCTAATGAATACGCATCAGACCGTCCGTCGCTCGTCACCGCCCGCAAAACCCGAAGGAATCGCAGGCTAAGAGATCACCGTTATCATCACTTGCGGCATTCTTATCCAGTGCAGAATATTTAATCCAATCTCCGCTGGCGTCCGCAAAAAAGTGCTGCCGACCTAAATACCTGGCATTCAAAAGCACGGCATGCGTCAATAAGTTTGCATTGGAAAGCACTGCGGATATCAAAAATTCCACAATGGAAAGTCCTGCAAATATCACCAATCAGGCATCGACCTGCTTGCGGATATCAATTATCTGGAGTCGCCTTCTTTGCCAGAGCCTCCTTCCTGTCAAGTTTTTCCCTGTAATTCCTGTAATATAAATAATAGCCTATGCCGATTGCGAACCAGACAAGCGCCACGTCGCGCCCCGCGCCGTGCAGAAGCGCAACAAGGAATAGCATGCCCAGGCAGCCAAGCGCGCCAGCGACCGCGGTAAGCGGTATTTTTGCCCCTGCTATCTGGATGTCGAATGGCGCTCGGAACGGGCGGCTCAGGCCCGGTTCTGAAAACCTGATTTTTATCAGGGCCAGGTTCGCAATCAGGTAAGCTGTGAGGGCGCCGAAGGCGTAAAGCTCGCCAAGGAAGAACATGTCGCCGTAAGACGCGAGTATTATCGCCACTGCTGAAAACAGGAGTATTGTAATCCATGGAGTCCTGAAAACCGGGTGTACCCACTTGAACCTGCGCGTCAGCATGGCGTGGTTGCTCATAGAGTATGTCACGCGCGAAACCCCGATAATGCCTGTGTTCGCTGATACGTAGCAGATGGCGAATCCTGTGAACGCCACAATGGGCACAAGCAGACTTGCAAACGGGAGGGCAAGCGCCACAGCCACAAGCGGGTTGTCGGCCCTGTCGGCAAGCGCCTTTGGGGTTACGATGCCAAGCGATATGATTGATATCGCGAGCGCGAAAATCACCACCGTGCCTACTGCGGATATGTGCGCCATGGGTAGCGTTTTTTCGGGATTTTTCGTCTCCTCCGCGCCCTGCGAAATGCTTTCAATCCCTATGAACGCCACCATAGCGAGCGTGATGGAATAAAGGAAATTGTGTATTCCCGGGTCAACATCTATGGGCTTTAGCCCGGCTGTGAACATGTCCATCTTGAAAGTAGTTGATACTCCTATAACAAGAAGGACCAGCACAAGCACTATAGTGCCAACAGTCAGGACTGAATTTACAAATGACGATTCCTTTATTCCAAAAAGATTCACAATGACTAATGATATGATGACGATGGATGTCGCAATCGGGAAAATGCCGCGGATGGCGGGAAAGAAAAATGACATGTAGCCAGTTGCGGCTACTGCAAAGAGCGCAATGTCAATAGTGTAATCAAGCATGAGCCCCCAGCCGCCGATGAACCCGAAAAACTTGCCAAATGCCCGCTCGCCATAGACCGAAGCGCCGCCAGCGACCGGTATTGACGAGGCAAGCTCAGCGTATGAAAGTCCAGTTAGGACATAAACCGCGGCCGCTATCATTATGGCAAAAGGCATGGCGCCTCCAGCGTACGCGGCAATCAGCCCCAGCGCGAGGAATATGTCGGCGCCCACGTCAGCAAATCCCATCGAGAAGCTGCCCCAAAGCCCTATTTCCTGCTTTAGCGTGACTTTTAATTTGTCGGTTAGGCCAATCATTGTTATCCACCGGAAAAATTAGTCCTTGATGCTCGAGGAGGCAAGCCTGAAATCCTTCGGCCCTGCGCCTTCAATTCCCTCAAATTCTCTTAAAAATACAGCTCCGCGCTGTATGCGCGCACCGCTTCTTTTCCAGATGCCCGCATAACCGGCGATTCATGCCAACTCCCTCTTATACTGGCAGCATATGATTAAGAAGCTTTCCCGAAGCCTTCATGCCCGCGTTGTTGCGCTCTTCAGGCATTTTTTCGCGCTTTTTGCAAACATTGAAATACGTTTTTGCCAGAAACATAATCTGCATTTATCCCTTTTGGTGGTTCTCGTGAAAACATTGATAGCGTATTACTCACTTACTGGAAACAACAGGAAAATGGCGCAGGAAATCGCAAACTCCATGGGCGCGGGCAAGGCTGAAGTTGATTTTGAAGCCATTAAGGATACGGCTGAGCGCCCAGCCCTGACAAAAAATGCCACTGGCGCGGACGCGAAGAAAATCAGCCTGAAAGTCATGTTCTCGACAGGAATTGCTGTTTTTCTCAAGCAGGGCACAAGGCTCAAGCCCCTTTCCAAGAACCCCCTGGACTACGGCCTGCTTGTTTTTGGCACTCCTATGTGGATGGGCCGGCTTCCGCCAGCGACGCGCGCGTATGCCCTGGCCCTTAGAGGGAAAGTGAAAAGGTTGGCATTTTTCTGCGTTGACGGGCAAACGAATCCTGCGGGGAATCTTCGGGAGCTTGAATCCATCCTCGGCGTGAAGGCGCAGGCAAGCCTATGGCTCAAGGCTGACGACTTTGAACAGGGCGGCTATGGCGGCAAGGTCAAAGATTTCATAAAAAGCCTAAATGCCTAAAAAAAGCAAGGAAAAAATTGATTCGAAGAACAATGGCAATCCCAAACCAGCTGCTGGTTTTGCCCAATATTCCGCTATGGGGCATGCCTGGGCCCCATCAATGTAATCGCGCGCCAATATGTTACAATTCCAGTATTATACGCGTGCCGAAAGCCCTAAAAACCCCTCCGTCAAATGCTGTATCGGTGGTATCATGGGTCTTGTCAATGTCAGCATAAGGGTCAGGAACGTGAAGAAAGCCCTGAATTTCTATGTGAAGCTGCTCGGCATGAAGGTTACTGACAGGAAAAGCTACATGCCAGGCGAGACTGTCATCACGCTTTTGAGCAAGGATACAGGGCAATATCTTCGCCTCATGCACTATACGCCAAGCTGCAAGCTCTACAAGCCCTATGAGAAAGGCGACGAAATGGACCACTTGACATTCATGGTCAAGGACGCAAAAACTGAATTCAAGAAACTGGTCTCCAAGGGCTATAAGGTCGCAATGCCGCTCTGGGTCGGCAAGGAAATCACAATGGGCATGGTCAAGGACCCCGACGGCATCTGGGTTGGCCTGAGGAGCATGAACAAGGCGACGAAAAAGAAGTAACCTTCGGGCTCCTAAGAGGAAAAAACCAGCGGGCTTCAATATTCTCCCAAAATAGTGGCAATTCTCCCCAAAAAGCCAGAATTTCCCAAAAATCCCGTTTTTGGGGCAAATTGGCGACTATTATAAATGCCAATGGTCACATATTAGCAGGGACATTAAATGTCCAATATAAATAGGTGGAAAGAATGAGTTTCGACGACAGAGACAATTACGGCGGCGGAAGAGGCGGCAGCAGGGGCGGCTATGGCGGCGGCAGCAGAGGCGGCTATGGCGGCGGACGCGGCGGCTACGACAGGGGCCCTGCAGAGATGCACAAGGCAGTTTGCTCAGACTGCGGCCAGGAATGCGAAGTTCCTTTCAAGCCGACAGAGGGCAGGCCGGTGTACTGCAAGAACTGCTTCCCAAAGCACAAGAAATTCTAGAATCTGATTCTTTAATTTCCCAAAACTTGCGGGTGTGAGGCCCAAAAGGCCTCGCATTCGGCTTTTTCTTTTTTCTAAAAACAAGATAGCGTGAGCATTTTCAAAAACATGGCTGCGCCGGAATTTTCCATCTTTCATGAAAGTATATGCTCAACAAGCCGCATGAACATGAAATACATCGGCTCGGACTTTGGGTCATAGGGCTTTACCTTGACCGCCTTCATTCCGTAGAGCTTTGCGCCTGCTATGTCGGTGAACAAATTGTCGCCCACCATCACGCACTCTTTCGGCTTTGACCTGAATGCCTTCGCAAGATAATCGAATTGGTCCGGGCACGGCTTCCTGCGATTGCCTTTGCTCACTAGGATTTTCACGCCCTTTGACTTGAAGTATGCGTCCAGCCCGGAAATTCTTTTTTTATTCGGGCTGTTGCTTGCAATCCCGAGCCTGTATTTTTTTGAAAGCGTTTTCAAGAAAGCCAGGACTTTGGCATCGGCCTTTTTGGCGTGGTGGGGAAACAGTGTGTTGTCTGCGTCGAAGATTACGCACTTTATCCGGTTTTTTGAAAGCCATGCAAGATCAAGTTCCAGTATGGAGCCTATGCTTTTGTCAGGGATGCACTTGCCCAGCGCCTCGGCCGTCATTGCCAAATATGCCATTTCAAGAATTTCAAGCATGCCTGCCAATTTGTTTTGCTTGGATTATAAATCCGCATGTGCGCGCGGCGGAGTTCGTGCCCGCGTTTGCCGCGCCAGCCATCTTTTTGGAGTGTGACTCACACGGTACGAGCAAAGCCTGCGAGTTCAATCGCAAGTAATGTATATGGATTCTAATGCACAGTTGGGCTTTGCCCCTGGCTTGTTTGTAGGGAGTCGCCGCACCGTGTGACAAAGTATTAAAAACCTTATTACATTAAGGTTACATTAGCCTTACAGAAAATGTGCGTTGGCAATGCTGCGGGACCGGGTCGCTTCCTTTCGCCGCATTGCCATTGCGCCAAATGAATGGATATCTGGGTGAGAATTATGGACTATAAGCTATTCGCTGTGGTTGCCATAGCCTTTACGGTTATCGCGGGCATGGCATTTGCAGCTCCTGGCTGGTATGGGGACAACTTCCGCATGCAAGGCGGCACTGGGAATTGGACGCGCAATCCAAGCTGGAATTATGCTGGCTATCACAATGGCGCGCGCTTTGCCAATGGCGCGAATTCCACATTCAAAGGGCCTCGCGGCTTTGGCCGCGGCCTGAACGCCACTTTCAACTCGACAGCGGCAAGAGATTTCCAGGCTGCAGTTGAGTCCGGCGACTATGCCACTGCCTCGTCATTGCACTCGCAGTACGGGTTTGGCGGCCCTATATTTGGCAAGCTGAACGAGACCACGTTTGCGATGTACTCGAGCATTGCCTCATTGACAAGCCAGCTTAGGGCAGAGCTCGGGCTGAATTCCACTGGCAAAGGCATTGCCCGGGGCTTCGTATTTGCGGGCGGTATGAAAGTTGTGCGGGGCGCGCCAATGCGTGGCATGCACAGGCATTTCCTAAATGACAGCACAGGCGAAGGGCAGGCTTCAGCGCAAAGCCCTCCATCCCCCCATGCTGATTAGGGTTGGGTTCCAGCGTGCGGCTAAGGAGAGGTGATGGATGCGCCAACCCTCGGGTGCATCCACACTTTCTTTTCATTGGAAAATTGCCAGGAAACCAATACTTTCAAGCATTGGAGGAATGGCATTCTGGTTTCATCGGCAATTTTCTAATTCTTGCTTCGGGCTGGCGGAAAAACCTCCGCCTTTAGGCGGAGGCAGCCCCCGAAGCAAGTTATTTCCAGCATCATGTTCGGGTTTTTATGGCAATATGCTATAAATCCAGTAGTATATATACATTAACGCAATAAGGTGATTATGATGGATCTTGGATGGGGAAACGAGCAGGCAAGCAAATTCGTGACAAATGTCGGGCTTGTGACAAGCAATGGCAAAAACGGCCTTGACATAATGGCTGCGGAATGGACATACTACGTTTCCTGGTCCCCCGCGCTCATATCAGTCCACATCGGCGGCGGCATGACCGGCAAGGCAACTTCCGAGAACATCATGGACACAAAGGTTTTTGGCGTCAGCATAGCGTCAACAGAGCAGAATGTCATATCAAGTGTTGCGGGCGGGAGCTCCGGCCGCGACATTGACAAGGTGTCATTGCTCAAGGAGTTAGGCTACAATTTTTCAGCTGGCAAGGAGACTGGAGCGCTCCTTGTTGACGGCTCTGCCACGAAAATTGAGTGCAGGCTCAAGGAGGCAATAACCCTTGGCGACCACACAATGTTCATAGGAGAAATCGTAAGCATTGAGACCGACAAGTCAAAATCGCCCCTCGCATTCTCATTTGGCAAATATTATTCGCTTGGCGAGCACATGCACAAGCCGGACCAGGCAGTGCTTGACAGAATCGAGGCTTTGAAAGCCAAGCACGCCAAGAAAAAATAATCCAAGGTCAACGGGAGGGCTCTCCTAGCCCCCCAATTTTTTCCTGCCAAATACTTGCCTTTTCCGCCCCTTTTGATTCCCCATAGCTTGGCTGACTAATGTTTTTCGCGCGCCTCTTCGCTTTCTGCCTGCCAATTCTCGGCTCTTGCGCTCTTTTCCTCTTTTACCGTTCAATTCCTACTTTTCCGGTTGTAATTCACACCTATGTTTTTAAGGCGCCCAATCAAACCCATAACTTGCCAATGCCGCATGGCGGCGTTGGGCAAGACCACACGCGCGTGCAAAAAATGGCGAAAATCCTACTGAATGTGCTTAACGATGCGCAGGACGCGCACGGCTACCTGTCAGAGAGCACGCTGAAGCAGATAGCCGTGGACCTGGACATCCCAATCTCTCAGGTCTGGGGCACTGCCAAATTCTATTCAATGCTAAAGACAGTGCCGCAGGGCAAAAACGTGATTGAGATTTGCGGCTCCCCGTCGTGCGTTTTGAACAACGGCATGGCGATGGAAAAGTTCCTTGAAAAGGAGCTCGGGGCGAAGTTCGGCAAGACCACCCGCGACAAGATGTTCTCGCTCTACAAGACGTCGTGCATAGGCTGTTGCGACGAGGCGCCTGCAATGCTTGTCAATGGCATTCCGCACACGAAGCTCACTGACGAGCGCATCCGCGCCATCATCAAGAAATACAGGGACGCAAAGCCGGTGGAGAAAAAATCCGCCAGGAAACGGCAGTGAATGGCAAACAAACCCCCTGCCTGCAAATGAACATGCCTTCCGAGATGTAATCTATATGCAAATCCTGAGGCAGACAAACCTGTTCGCGCTTGACAAGGCGAAATCCATGCCCCCCGCCGAAGTCATCAGCCTAATCGAGAAAAAGGGCTTGGTAGGCAGGGGCGGCGCCGCGTATCCGACTGGGAAGAAATGGAAGAACTGCCGCGACGCGCCTGCGGACGAGAAATTCATAATCTGCAACGCCGACGAGGGTGAGCCAGGGACTTTCAAGGACAAGTTCATACTCATGCACAATCCCCGTACAATGATTGAGGGGATTTTGATTTGTGCGTATGCTACAGGCGCAAAGCGCGCTTTCATTTACCTCCGTGGCGAGTATGGCTATCTCAGGCAGGGTCTCCAGGAACACATTGACGCAGTGCTTGCCAAGTCGGGCATGGGCGTGTCCATAGAGATTGTCAGGGGCGCGGGCGCGTATGTGTGCGGAGAGCACACTGCGATTGTCCAGTCAATCATGGGCTTTCGCGGCTGCCCCAACGACTCCCACCCCACAGTCGCCGGGCTGTGGGGCAAGCCCACTGTGATAAACAATGTCGAGACGCTCACGTGCGCAGCCCAGGCTGTGCTCTACGAGGACTGGAACCCGGACATGCGGCTCTTCTCGATTTCGGGGAACATTGGCAATCCGGGCGTGTACGAGTTCCCGCTTGGCGTGAGGATGTCCACCATTGTGGACATTGCCCGCCCGAAAAACAAACTGAAGGCAATGTCATTTGGCTGTTTTGGCGGCATAATGCCGGTCGATTACAACGCGTCGGTCACAGAGGACATGATTTGCAAGGAGAACTGCCAGCACGGGGCATACACTATCGTGTTCATTGACGAGAAGCAAAACATAGTGGACATTTCCTACAGCATTGCCAAATTCTACACATACGAGTCGTGCGGGAAATGCACTCCGTGCAGGGAAGGCACAATCAGGATACTTGATTTCCTGAAAAAAATCCGGACAGGCAAGGGCGAGGTCAAGGACTTGGCAGACCTCAAGGAGCTTGCGAAGCACATCCAGGACACAAGCCTGTGCGGGCTTGGGCAGTCCTCGGGAAACCACATACTCACCGGGCTGGAGCATTTCATGCCCGACTATATTGAATGCCTCAAGAAAAAGCCGCCAAAAAAATACCTTGAAAACAAGGGCGCGTCCACATGAAAATCAAGATTGAAAAGGAGTCAGGGCAAGTCGC